>JAZNYL010000111.1:0-74943 GCA_045594445.1 Eubacteriales bacterium | reverse complement strand
GGAAGTTGCAAAGATACGTGAGATCAGCGTAGAGCAGGTTAAAGGTTAAGGAGGAGCAGAAAGATGAAGAAGGTAACACTTATTAAGAGTCTTATCTGCGCGAAGCCTAACCAGAAGGCAACAGCTAAGTCCCTTGGTCTTAACAAGATCGGTGACAGTATTGTTCACGCAGATGACGCAGTTCTTGCAGGCAAGATCAAAGTAATCTCTCACCTCGTAGCAGTTGAGACTGTAGAAGCTTAATAGGAGGTAATTGAGAATGAAACTTAACGAACTTCGCCCCGCAGAAGGCTCCGCAAAGGCACCCTACAGAAAGGGTAGAGGAGCAGGCTCAGGTAACGGCAAAACAGCAGGTAAGGGTCACAAGGGCCAGAACGCACGTTCCGGCGGCGGTGTAAGACCCGGCTTTGAGGGAGGTCAGCTTCCTCTTTACAGAAAGCTTCCCAAGAGAGGCTTTAAGAATCATTTCGCTACAAATTATGCGATAGTTAACGTATGCGACCTTAACAAGTTTGAGGACGGAGCAGTTGTTGATATCAACACTCTTCTCGCAGAGAGAATCATCCGCAAGCCTATGGACGGTCTTAAGGTCCTCGGCAACGGTGAGCTCACAAAGAAAATAACTGTTAAAGCAACCGTCTTTTCGGCAACAGCTAAGGAAAAGATAACAGCAGCAGGTGGACAGGCAGAGGAGGTATAAGGATGTTTAAGACGTTCAAAAACGCTTGGAATACTCCCGAGCTCAAAACGAAACTCCTCTTTACTCTTCTTATTATAATGATCTACCGTCTCGGAGCTTCTATTATGGTTCCGTGGATAAGCCCTGATGCAGTTGCATACTTTGAGGCACTCAACTCCGGATCTATTTTCGGATTTATGAATCTTCTTTCGGGTGGTGCGTTCGCGCAGGCAACCTTGTTTGCTCTCGGCGTATCTCCTTACATTACGTCTTCGATCGTAATCCAGCTTCTTACAATCGTTATTCCTAAGCTCGAGCAGTGGTCTAAGGAAGGCGAGGAGGGAAGAAAGAAGATCTCCGCTCTCACAAGAGTTGTAACTATCGGTCTCGCGATAATTACATCTATCGGTTATTCGCTGTACGTTATCAACGCAGGTATGACGACCATTGATACCTCCAAGAATTACGTATTCCAGGTTATCGTAATGGTTGCTACGTACTGCGCAGGTGCATCCATAGTTATGTGGATGGCTGAAAAGATCAATGATCACGGTATCGGAAACGGTATCTCCATCATCCTTTTCGCAGGTATTATCTCCGGTCTCCCGAATGGAGTTATCGGATTTATCCAGAAGATATACGACGGCAACAAGTTCAATCCCTGGTGGATTCTTTGGTGCATCGTTATCCTCGCTATTGTACTCGCAGCGGTATTCTTCATTATTTGGTTCACAAATTCCGAGCGCCGCATTCCCGTACAGTATGCAAAGAGAGTTGTAGGACGCAAGATGTACGGCGGTCAGTCCTCCAACCTTCCTCTCAAGCTGAATATGTCCGGCGTTATGCCCGTAATCTTTGCTAACGCTATAGTTACTATTCCCGCAACCATTGCAAGCTTTGCAAATATGGACGGAAAGAGTGGCTTCTGGAACGCAGTAGTTAACATATTCGCTAACACAAAGCCTTTGTATATAGTACTCTTCATAATCCTTCTCGTAGCATTTGCTTACTTCTATATTATGATCTCCTTCAACCCTGTTGAGGTAGCAAATAATATCAGAAACAACGGTGGTTCGATTCCCGGCATTCGTCCCGGCAAGCCTACCATCGACTATATTAAGAAGATCCTGAACAGAGTCACCCTGATCGGCGGCTTGTTCCTGTGCGTGATCTCGGGTCTCCCCCTGTTGATCACCATCATCGTCAACCTGATCGACGTCAACGCTGCGGCTTCTATGTCCGAGCTTGCGTTCGGTGGCTCCTCGCTGCTGATCGTTGTCGGTGTTGCACTGGAAACTGTTCGTGAGCTTGAGGCTCAGATCACCCTTAGAAATTACAAGGGCTTCCTTGATTGATCACACGGCATAACACCGGAGGAACAACATGAATTTGATTTTAATGGGCGCTCCCGGTGCGGGTAAAGGTACCCAATCCGCGAGAATTTCGGAGAAATTCAATATCCCTGCAATTGCAACCGGCGACATTCTGCGCGGTGCAATGAAAGCGGGAACCGAGCTTGGTCTCTCTGCCAAGAGCTACGTTGAGGCCGGCAAGCTGGTCCCCGATGAGGTTGTCATTGGTATTATCAAGGAATATCTTTCGACAGACGCATGTAAGAACGGATTTATCCTGGACGGCTTCCCCCGTTCCATTCCCCAGGCTCAGGCTCTGGAGGATATGGGGGTCCGTATCGACGCAGTACTGAGCATCGAGGTTGCCGACGAGAAGATCGTCGAGCGTATGAGCGGACGCAGAGTTTGCTCTTGCGGTGCTTCCTACCACGTCGTATATATTCCGCCTAAGACTGCTGACGTTTGTGACAAGTGCGGCGCTGCTCTTTATACCAGAGCGGACGACGCAGCAGAAACCGTAATTAACAGACTGAAGACGTTCCACGCTCAAACCGAGCCGTTGAAGGAATTCTACGCACAGAAGGGAATCCTTCTGACCGTAGAAGGCCAGGAAGAGGTCGCTGATACGACCGCCCTGGTATTCAAGGCACTGGAAAAGTTTGAGGCGTAACGCACGGTTGATCTGAGGTATCGTATGATACAGCTCAAAAATGCAGCTCAGATCAAGGCCATGAAAGAAGCGGGTCGTATCACGGGCGAGGCTTTGCTTGTAGCCCGTGAGCACGTCCGCGAAGGTGTCAGCACCTACGAGCTCGACCGAGTCATCAGACAGTATATCGAGAAATCGGGTGCTAAGCCCTCCTTCCTGGGGCTGTACGGCTTTCCCGGAAGCGCGTGCATCAGCATCAATGATGAGGTCATCCACGGCATTCCTTCCAAGAAGAGAATTTTGCGCGAGGGCGACATCGTCAAGATCGACCTTGGTGCACATTACAAGGGCTATCACGGAGACAGCGCAAGAACCATTCCGGTAGGAAAGGTAAGCGACGAGGCACTCAAGCTGATCAAGGTCACAAGAGAGAGCTTCTTTGCAGGCGTTGCACAGATGCAGCAGGGCAATCGCCTTGGCGACATCGGCTCCGCGATCGACACGCACGTCAAAGCAAACGGATTTTCCACCGTACGTAAGTATATCGGCCACGGCATCGGCAAAGAAGTGCACGAAGCTCCCGACGTACCCAACTACGGAACCCCCGGACGCGGCGTACGCATCTGCTCGGGTATGGTGCTGGCCATCGAACCGATGGTCAACGCAGGTACCTTTGAGGTCAGAGAGCTGGCCGACGGCTGGACGGTAGTAACGGCTGACAGAAGACTGTCGGCACACTACGAAAACACGGTGGCAATGACCGATGAAGGCGTGCTGAATCTGACGCTGATCGACTCTGAATTTTAATTACAAGTTTTATGCAGACAGTTACAAGCAAGTAAGGAGGGATTATTCTGTCGAAGGACGATGTTATTGAATTTGAAGGTGTTGTGGTAGAAGCAATGCCCAACGCAAACTTCAAAGTGAAGCTGCCCAACGGACATATCGTCAAGGCGCATATTTCCGGTAAGCTTCGTATGAACTATATCAGAATTCTGCCCGGTGATAAGGTAACCGTCGAGGTTTCGGTATACGACCTGGACAAGGGCCGCATCACATGGCGCGCAAAATAAGATTTTACGAATAACTCGAAAGAAAGGCATGGTATAACGTAATGAAGGTTAAACCGTCCGTTAAGAAGATCTGCGAAAAGTGCAAGATCATCAAGAGAAAAGGTAAAGTCATGGTCATCTGCGAGAACCCCAAGCACAAGCAGAAGCAGGGTTAATCTCGAGAACCACGACAAACAAACAACTAAACCAAACAAAGAGGTGAACAAGAATGGCTCGTATAGCTGGTGTTGATATTCCCAACAACAAGCGCGTAGATATCGCCCTTACCTACATTTACGGTATTGGTCGTAAGAGCGCAACAGATATCCTCACAAAGACCGGCATTGATCCCGCAATCCGCGCAAAGGATCTGACCGAGGAAGACATTGCAAAGCTGCGTGACGAAATCGAAAACTTCTACACTGTAGAGGGTGACCTTCGTCGTGAAGTTGCCATGAACATCAAGAACATGGTAGAAATCAACTGCTACCGCGGTGTCAGACACAGAAAGGGCTTGCCCGTAAGAGGACAGAGAACCAAGACTAACGCAAGAACCAGAAAAGGTCCCGCAAAGACCATTGCGAACAAGAAGAAGTAAAGGAGTGGCATAGAATATGGCAAAAGTTGCTGCAAAGAAGGTCATTAAGAGACGCCGCGAGAAAAAGAATATCGAAAAGGGCGTTGTTCATATTCAGGCAACCTTCAATAACACTATTGTAACCATCACCGATGTCAACGGTAATGCCATTTCCTGGGCATCCGCCGGTGAACTCGGCTTCAAGGGTTCCAGAAAGTCCACCCCCTTCGCAGCTCAGTCCGCATCTGAGACCGCAGCTAAGGCAGCGATCGATCAGGGTCTGAAGAGCGTAGAGGTGTATGTAAAGGGCCCCGGTTCGGGACGTGAATCCGCAATCCGTGCACTGGAAGCAGTTGGTCTCCAGATCACTCTGATCAGAGACGTAACTCCTATCCCCCACAACGGTTGCAGACCGCCCAAGCGCAGACGCGTTTAATTTTTCACAGGAGGTAACGCAATTATGGCAAGATATACAGGTCCTGCATGTAAGCTGTGCCGCAGAGAGGGCAAGAAGCTTTATCTGAAGGGCGACCGCTGCCTTTCCGGCAAGTGCGCTCTGGATCGCAGAGCAACCGCTCCCGGTCAGCACGGTGCAGCAAAGAAGAAGATGAGAGAGTACGGTCTGCAGCTCCGCGAAAAGCAGACAACCAAGAGATACTACGGTGTTCTTGAGAAGCAGTTCAAGAACTACTATGATGAGGCAGCTCGCAAGGAAGGCATGACCGGCGAAAACCTGCTGCTTCTGCTGGAAAGAAGACTTGACAACGTTGTTTACAGACTGGGCTTTGCAGAGTCTCGTAGAGATGCTCGTCAGCTCGTTCTGCACGCACACTTCACCGTAAACGGCAAGAAGGTTAACATTCCTTCTCTGATCGTTAAGGCAGGCGACGTGATCGCTGTGAAGGAAGCAAGCCGTTCTTCCGACAAGTTCAAGGCTATGACCGAAAAGAACGTAATCGTTCCCAAGTGGCTGGAAACCGACGCTGCAAACCTTTGCGGTAAGGTTGTTGCTCTTCCCGCAAGAGAAGACATCGACTTCGACTTCAACGAGCAGCTGATCGTCGAGCTCTATTCCAAGTAATACTGTCGTTGCTTTTTGCGCAAGCGCACAGTATGGTGGAATTTGCGCAAATCAACGCGGGTATATCCGTGTAAAAAGGTATACTTTCAAAATTTTATGAGGAGGAATTATTTGGAATGATTGAGATTGAAAAGCCTAATATTTTCACCGTCGACGAAAGCGAAGACGGAAAAAGCGGAACATTTATCGTTGAACCTTTGGAAAGAGGTTTCGGCACCACGCTGGGTAACTCCCTGCGCAGAGTACTGCTTAGCTCTCTGCCCGGCGTTGCAGTCACCAACATCAAGATTGACGGCGCACAGCATGAGTTCGGAACCATTAAGGGCGTAAAAGAAGATATTACGGAAATCGTTCTCAATGTAAAGGGAATCACCGCAAAGCTGTATTGCTCCGGTCCCAAGACCGTGATCATTGACGTTGCGGGCGAGCACATTGTCACCGCAGGTGACATCAAGCAGGATTCCGACATTGAAATTCTGAATCCCGACCATCATCTGGCAACTGTTGCATCCAACGAGAGATTCTACATGGAATTGACCTTTGGCAGCGGCAGAGGCTACGTTTCCCAGGAGCGCAACAAGCAGCTGCACAGCGAGATGCTGGGCATGAACACTTCCGCTCCCATCGGAACGATTTACACCGATTCGATTTACACCCCCGTTTATCAGGTAAGCTATGAGACCGAGAGCACCAGAGTTGGTAACAACACCGACTACGATAAGCTCACGCTCAACGTCCTGACCAACGGTACGATCACCGCCAAGGAAGCGATTTCGCTCGGTGCCAAGATTCTCAACGAGCATCTCAACCTGTTTGTGGATTTGTCTGATGAAGCAAAGAAGGCAGAGATTATGGTCGAGAGAGAAGAGACCAAGAAGGAAAAAGTCCTTGAGATGACCATTGAGGAGCTTGACATGTCTGTACGTAGCTTCAACTGCTTGAAGCGTGCAGGCATTGATACCGTTGAAGATTTGACCAACCGTACCGAGGAAGAGATGATCAGAGTCCGTAACCTTGGTAAGAAATCGCTTGAAGAAGTTATCCAGAAGCTGCACTCCCTGGGGCTTGATCTCAAGAGAGAAGAAGAATAAGCCAAAAGCAGCAAATCATTGTATAAGTAGTTTAGCAGAAGGAGGGATAAAACAATGCCCGCATCCAGAAAACTCGGCAGAACGACCGATCATAGAAAAGCTATGCTTCGCGGTATGGTCACCCTGCTGCTTGAGAACGGCCAGGTAGAGACCACGCTCGCAAGAGCAAAGGAAGTCCGTTCCGTTGCAGAGAAGATGATCACACTGGGAAAGAAGAATACACTTGCAAGCCGTCGTGCGGCTCTGGCATACATTACCAAGGAGGACGTTGTAACCAAGCTGTTCAGCGAAATCGCTCCTGCGTATGCAGATCGTAACGGTGGTTACACCAGAATTCTGAAGACCGGCCCTCGCCGCGGCGACGCAGCAGAGATGGCGATCATCACCCTGATTAAGGATTAATCCGTTAATCAACACACGGGGCGGCCAATGACCGCCCCGTATTTTCGCGCTTACAGATTTTTATTTTGGAGAATACAACCATGTATGATATAGCAATAATCGGCGGTGGCATCGGTGGCCTGATGGCTGCATACCGTGCAATCGTCAACAATCCCGAACAGAAAATCGTAATAATTGAGAAGGGACTTTCTCTGTCCAAGCGTCATTGCCCCGCAGGAAAGAACCAGAAGTGCATTCACTGCAAGGTGTGCAGCATTACCAGCGGATATGCCGGTGCAGGTGCATTTTCGGACGGTAAATTCAATTTGGGTACCGCATACGGCGGCACGATGGGCGAGGAGCTTGGAGAAGACCTTGCTATGTACTATATCAACCAGGTGGATAGCATTCTGGAGCAATTTGCCGATGATTATCCGCCCATGTACCATTCCAACGAGGAGCTCAAGCTGAAGTGTCTGCAGAACAATTTGCGACTTTTGGACATGAATGTGCGCCATCTTGGAACGGACAAGAACTTTGCCACCATGCAGAGCCTGATCGATGCGCTTGAGGAAAAGGGCGTGGAGATGAGAGACCTGACAGAGGTGCTTGAGATTGACAAACAGGACGGTTGCTATGCCGTTACACAAAAAAGAGGCAGCGGTGAGGCAGAGGTGCTGCAGGCTGCCAGAATCGTGATTTCCACAGGCCGCAGCGGCTCGGATTTCGTGATCCGCACCTGCAAGAAGTTTGGCATCCGTATGGATTCCAATTCGGTGGACATCGGCGTGCGCGTGGAAATGAAGGACATTATCTGGCGCGAATTCTCGTCGCAGATCTACGAGCCCAAGATTCTGTACCGCACCAAGACGTTTGAGGACAGAACCAGAATGTTCTGCTTCAATCAGGGCGGGCTTGTATCGGCAGAGAATAACCACGGCGTGATTACCGCAAACGGCCACTCGTACGCGCAGCCCGAGAAGAAGACCGATAACTGCAACTTTGCAATTTTGTCGTCCATTCACTTTGACGGCGACTTCCAAAAGCCCACCGAGTATGCCGAGAACATTGCAAGAAACACCAACTTTGCAGCAGAGGGCAACATCATGGTGCAGAGATTCGGTGACCTGATCAGAGGCAGAAGAACCAACGCGCACAGACTGTCGCAGAGCACGGTCAGACCGACGCTGCAGGCATTCCCGGGAGATTTGAGCGTGGTGATGCCTTACAGAGCACTGACCAACATTATCGAGACGATTTATGCGCTGGATAAGGTTGCGCCCGGCTGTGCAAACGACGACACGCTGCTGTACGGCTGTGAGAATAAGTACTATTCGATCAGACCCAGACATAACGAGAACTTTGAGATCATGGACGGCGTATACCTGATCGGTGACGGCAGCGGCATTACCAGAGGCTTGTCGCAGAGCGGCGCCATGGGCATTTACGTCGCAGATAAGATCACAGGCAGGGAAGTGAACGCGTAAAACGCGCGGATGACCTTTACAGGATAAAAGTTTTGATCAAACTTTTTCAAAAGTTTGCGCAGGTCGAGGGCGCGAAGCCCTCGTCGCGCCCGCAGGCGCGAAACACTTCTATCGCCGTTCTTTTTGGTTCTTTTTCTTGCGGCTACATAGCCAAGAAAAAGAACGGAGAGGATTATCTCAACGCAAAAACTAAGGGAGCTACCTTGCATAGGTAACTCCCTTTTTTGTTTATGTGAGAAAATCGTTTCCGTTCTTTTTGAGCAAGGAGCTGCAAAGAAGAACATATTTGCTTCGCAAATTAAACAGCGTGGAAAAGTTCCGCCTCTGCGGAGGCGACGAGGGCGTTGCCGGTTGCCTTTTGGATGTTGAATTTCGCAGAAATTCAACATCGGGTGGCGTCAATCACACTCGAAATATCGGCAATATTCACACGCCACCATGCTTTTCTGAAAAAGGCGGGCGAAAACTTTCGTGAGTGGGCCGTCCGTATGGTGGCGGGCGTTACACAATTCTTCGCTTTGTGAGAGCAATTGCTTACATCACCGCTGCCATCTGGGGCACCAGCAGGTAAATGACGATCAGAAAATAGACCAACAGCGTCAGCGTGTCCACAATGGTCGTAATAAACGGCGATGCCATGACCGACGGGTCAAGCTTGATCACCTTCGCACCGATCGGCAGCATCGCACCGATCAGCTTTGCCAGCACGATGGCCACAAATACGGTCGCACTGACCGCCAACGCGATCATGAGATACTCCGGCTCGGTGTGGAACTTGCAGTCGATCGCCCAAGTCTTTACAAAGCATGCAACGAATACCGTCAAGCCGCACAGGCATGCGATACGCAGCTCCTTCCAGACCACGCGCAAAATGTCCTTGGGCTCAATCTCGCCCAGCGAGAGCGCACGAATGACCGTAACAGACGACTGTCCGCCTGCGTTACCGCCCGTGCTCATCAGCATGGGGATAAACGCAGAAAGGGAAAGCACCAGCGGGAAGTCCAACGCGTCGATCTTGCCCTCCAGCATGGTGATGATGGTGCCCGTAAAGGTCGCGGTCAGCATCAGAAGCAGCAGCCACGGGATACGCTTGGTAAAGTTTTCCCAAACGCCCGTACGCATATAGGGCTTGTCGGTCGGCAAAATTGCCGCCATTTTTTCAATGTCCTCGGTGGTTTCTTCTTCCAGGACGTCCAAAGCGTCGTCGACGGTTACGATACCCACAAGGCGCAACTCACGGTCCACGATGGGCAGCGAGAGCAGGTTATACTTTGCAATGATGTCGGCAACCGTTTCCTGGTCGTCCAGCGTGTTTGCGTAAATGATGTTGGGCTCCATAATGTCGCCGATCAGAGCGTCACGGGGAGAGAACAGCAGATCCTTGAAGGATACGATGCCCTCCAGAATGCGGCGGTCGTCCACCACGTAGGCGGTGTATACGGTTTCCTTGTCAATACCGGTCTGTCTGATGTGCTTGATGGCCTCGGAAACCGTCATGGATTTGCGCAGGTCAACAAACTCAGAGGTCATGACGCTGCCCGCACTGTCCTCGGGGTAGGCAAGCAACCTGTTGATCTGTGCACGTGTTTCGGGCGTGGTGTTCTTTTTGATGCGGCGCACGATGTTGGCAGGCATTTCGGAAAGCATGTCAACCGCGTCGTCAAGGAACAAGTCTTCCACGATGACCGAAATCTCTCGGTCGGTCATAGCAGAGATGATGCGCTCCTGAATAGGTACGTCCAGCTCGGCAAAAACTTCTGCCGCGCTGTCCTTTTTGAGCAGACGGAACACGGCGGGAATTCGCTTGGGAGGCAGATTTTCAAAGAAATCTGCGGCGTCAATCGGGTTGAGCTTTTCCAGTTCGCGCACGAAATCGGCGTATTTTTTATTGTCAAGCAGATCTTCCAAGCTCTCGAAGGTGTCCTCGATGATCTCCTCGTAGGAGTCGGGCATTTCGTCCTCGGCCAGAGCCTGCTCGTCCTGCTCAACCTCGCGCTCCTGTTCCTGCTCCTCGCGCTCAAACTGCTCGTCCAGAGCGCGCTCGGCTCTCTCTTGCTCGTCTTCATCCTCACACTGTCGGGGAGCGGGTGGTTCTTGTTGGTATGTGCTTGGGTTTCGGTTCTCTTCAAGCTCGTCCGGCTTGTTGTCTTTGTTCTCTTGCAAGAGAGTCACCCCGCTTTCGTGTGTATTAGTATGGTTGGAAATGACAATTCCATACCATTTTCATTATAGCACCGACAGCCACGCTTGTCAACGGCAAAAATGGACAAAAATTTCCCTGCCGCAATGTGCGGCAGGGAAAGGATGTTTTGTGATTTATTCAAAGGTTACCGAAATACTGCCGCTTACGTGCAGTGTTGCCGTTGAGGTATTCCAGCCCATATCAATGGTGACGCCGCCCTGCGCTTTGTAATGCACGGTCATGGACTTCAGCTCGTCACCGTCCAGCACGAATTCAATGGTGTGCGTGCCGTTGCCGAAGCTTGCGCCCGAGGCTGCAACGCTGCGCCCCAAGGTACTGTTCTTGGTGACCAGCATGGTGACCAGATAGCCTGTGTCGGTCTTTTCAACGTTGGAGATATAGTTTACGTTATATCCCATAGCGGGATCGTTAATCAGCTCGGCAATCGTCTTTTCTGCCTTGTCTTGATCCAGCTTACTGGTTTTGGTTGTTCCGTTGGTTTCGGTGCTCAGCTCACCGTTTGCATATTCTGCGTGATAGCTTGTCACGCCGTCGCCCGTAACGTCCATCTCGTAGGTAAGGCCGTCCTTGGTTCGCTCAAAGGTGACCTTGCTTGTCTGATTCTGCTTCTCGCTTTGCGTCATGAGTGACGCGCTTTGCGAGGATGAGTAGGTGAAAGAGCCCTTCTTGGCATCCGTTCTGTCGTCGATCAGCTGCTGCAGATCCTTGAGAAGGGAAAGGCTTTCAATTTTTGTGTAGTTATCGGGATCCAATCCTTTTGTAACGCGCTCGGCTTCGCCAAACTGCGAATACGTCATTGTCATGCTTGCCTTGGGCTGATAGTAAGCACCCTCCTCCACGTCAAACACCAGATCCAGTGTGACCTTGGTGGGCAGGTAATCATGGTTGACCTCCATGGTCACGATCAGATCCTTGAGATCCTCGCCAAATAAGTCCCCATCAAGTCCCGAGGCACGCGCAAACTGCTCGATTGCCCGGGGCGTGTATTCCGAATATTTCAGCAAGTACCCATCCGCGGTCTTTTCCATTTCGGAGCTTTTGCAATCCTCCAAATTCAACTGAGTTACGCTCTCGCCCTGTCTGTATGCGTTGTATTCCTTGACCGACATTTCGGCATACAGTCTGCGCGTAGCGGATCCGTCACCGAATACCGAGAACGCCATCCCGTCGCTATATGCCTCCACGGTTCTGATGCGGATCGAGGCAGAACCGTTTTTGACCTCGTTTTGCAGCTCCATGTAAGAGTAGTAGTCGTCCTTGCTCTCTCCTTGATCTTCAATCATAAAGCCCTTGGCCGTGCCCGTGATCTTGCCGCTTACGTAAGTGGTGTAGGTCATTTCAATATCGACGCGGTAGCTTTTATAATCGTTCATTTTGAAATTGACGCGTCGCTCAAGCGCATTGGCCGTCATGGGGGCAGGGAGCACGCCCAAAAGGCTGTCGCAGGACGCAAGCATCAGCGAAAATAACAGTAATAGTGCAATGATAGAAAGTCTTTTTTTCATAGTCGTCCTCCTTTATTTAGTCAAACGTTACGGTAATAGTACCCGAATACTGTATCTCTTGACCGTTGAATTTTCCCGTGGAGTCAAATGAGTGAATGATCTTGGTGATCCTGCCCCATTTGATTACGAATTCAATGGTCTCGCTTTCTTGTTCAAGGTTGATGCCAAGCGAGCCCTCCAGCTGCTCGGGAAAGCTTGTTTCGGACGGGACAAGATAGCCGCTGCGGGTTTTCTCAATGTTGATCACGCGCGTGACGTCGTACCCGTACGAAGGGTCGTTGATCAGCACGGACAGCAACTGCTTTGCCTGCTCGTCACTCATGCGATTGATCTTGGATCCCGCGATGCCGGGAAGCCCTATCAGATCTCCGCCGCCGTACGTCACCTTGGTGCCCACGTCGCCGTCCTCCAGCTCCGCCTTGAAGGAAAAGCCCTCGTCGGTGTTGGAAAAGGTGGCTACGGTGTCCACCACGGTGTCGGTGCTGCTTTGGCCGTCGACCGTGATCGTATGAGAGAGCTCTCGTGTAAAGCCGCTCTGCTTTTTGTCCAACGTCTCAAGGATCTTTTGCTCCAGCTCGCCAAGCAGGCGCAGATCCTTGACCTCGGTGTAATCCTCGGGCTCAATGTTTCTTGTAATGTGCTCAGCCTCGTTGTACTCCGAGAATTTGAGCTCCATGCGGAAATGGGGCGGATATTCCTTGTAGTTGTTTTCGCTTGTAATGATCAGCTCCAAGGAAATTTTCTGCGGCAGATAGCTTTGGTCCAGCGCAAACGTGACCTGCATATCCGCTAAAGTGTCGTCGTTGAAGGCTGTGATGCCGGTCATGTCGGCTATGCTTTGCAGGGCCTGCTCGCTATAACCGGAGCAGGTGACAAGATAACCTTTTTCGGTTTTCTCAAGCTTTGTGTTTTCGCAGGTCGCAAAGTCGAAATCCAGCAAGGCCTGCTCTTGATTGCGGTACTCAATATAGGCGGGAAGTGACATTTTCGCGCGCAATTTTCGTTTCTTTTTGTTTTGCGAAACCGACGAATAGGCAACGCCGTCCGCATAGGCCTCAACGGTAAAAACGTCGTATTTCTTGGAGCCTATTTGCATGGTTCCGTCGCTGTGACCATAGGAATAATAATCGCTTGTCCGCTCGCCCGCGTCCTCAATCGTAACGGTTTCCATCTCGCTGCGCACCCGAACGCCTTGCGTATACAGAATAAATTCTGTCATTCCATCTGCGCGATAGCTTTTTTGCGCCGCCAGCTGCGCGTCCATGTAGGTAAGTGCCTGCTTGGCGGTCGTTGCAGGAGAGCTGAGGTCAACCGCAGGCAGTTGCTGCTGTGCACCGCAAGCAAAAAGCGTGCTGCAAAGCAGTAAAAAGCTTATCCAAATCAGTATTTTTCTCATCACTCAGCTCTCCTTTGGGTATATTTGAAGCTCCACCTTCATCTGTAAAATCGCATTTTTTGCAAAAACGTTCGCGTATTTGGAAAAAAATATTTGTAAACGTTTTGTGAACGTGTGGACTTGCGCTTTTTGCGTTGACAATTGAGACGCAATATGGTATACTAAAAGCAGAAATTCTGCACCAAAAGAAAGGGAAAAATATATGAGCAAATTATACGGAAACGCAGTTGTGGGACAGTCGGGCGGACCGACCGCGGCAATCAACGCAACCTTAGCGGGCGTGATTCGCGGCGTGATCGAGATCAACCAAAGAGAGGGCGCGATCGGTAAGCTGTACGGTATGCGCAACGGCATCGAGGGGTTGATGCAGGAACGCCTTGTAGACCTCGGAATTTTCGCCGAGGACGAGAAAAAGCTCGCGGCCTTGGAACTGACGCCTGCAGCGGCGCTTGGCTCCTGCCGCAAAAAATTGCCAAAGCACGAGGACGATCCCGCGTTCTACGAGCAGCTGCTGACCGTTTTCAAAAAATACGACATCCGCTATTTCTTCTATATCGGCGGTAACGACTCCATGGATACCGTGTCCAAGCTGTCTGCATTCGTGGCAGAGAGCGGCTACGACATGCGCGTCATGGGCGTGCCCAAGACGATTGACAACGACCTGGAGGGCACCGACCACACACCCGGATTCGGCTCGGCTGCAAAGTACGTGGCAACCACCGTGTCCGAGATCATCCGTGATGCAGCCGTATATACCAGCAAGGCGGTCACTATCGTGGAGATCATGGGCAGAGACGCAGGCTGGCTGACCACCTCGGCCGCACTCGGCAGATTGGCAAACGGCGAGGAGCCGGATCTTGTCTACCTGCCCGAAAAGCCCTTCTGCATGGATGAATTTATCAGCAGCGTCAAGGCGGCACTTGAGCGTCATCCCAACGTGGTGGTAGCGGTTTCCGAGGGTATTCGCTTTGCCGACGGCACGTACGTGGGTGCAGGTGCGCAGAGCGGCGTCAAGGACGTGTTCGGCCACCAGTATCTGGCAGGTACGGGCAAGGCGCTGGAGTATGCGGTGCGTGACCGCATCGGCTGCAAGGTGCGCTCGGTGGAGCTCAACGTTTGCCAGCGCTGCGCGGGACATCTGGTGTCCGCTACCGATATTGCGGATTCGGTTGCCATCGGTCGCGCGGCAGCCCTCGCAGCAGAGCAGGGCGAGAGCGGCAAGATGATGCTGTATCGCAGAATTTCGAGCGTGCCCTATGCTTGCGAGATAGACTGCGCCGACGTGCACGAGATCGCCAACAAGATCAAGCGTGTGCCCGACGAGTATATCAACGCAGAGCATAACGGTATCACCGACGCATGCCTTGCATATCTGCGTCCGCTGATTTTGGGCGAGAGATCCCCCGAGTACGTGAACGGCCTGCCCGAGCAGATCATTCTTTGAGAGGTGTGAGATGAGAATAGCAGTCATTACGGGCGCGTCGTCCGGTATGGGGAAGGAATTCGTGCTGCAGCTGGATGCGCAGCAGGAATTTGACGAGCTTTGGTTGATCGCGCGCCGCGAGGACAGACTCCTTGAGATCGGCAAGCAGACGCGTGCCCGCGTCAGAGCCATTGCGCTGGATCTGTGCCAAAGGGAGTCGTTGGATGCATACAAGACGCTGCTTGAAGAGCACCGCCCCGACGTGGCGGTGTTGGTCAACGGCAGCGGATTTGGCAGATTCGGTGCGTTTACCGATATTGATCTGGAGGCGCAGGAGCGCATGATTACGCTCAACGCAAGCGCTTTGATGAGCATGACGTATCTGACGCTGCCCTATATGAAGAAGGGCGGACAGATCTATCAGATCGACAGCCAATCGGCCTTCCAGCCCGTGCCGTATATCGGTGTGTACGGTGCAACCAAGGCGTTCGTGCTCAGCTTTTCAAGATCGCTGAACGTAGAGCTGAAAAGCAGGGGCATCCGCGTCATGGCCATTTGCCCCGGTTGGGTAAAGACTGAGTTCTTTGACCACGCGGTGACCGACGATACGATTAAGTATTACGCGAGATATTATACCGCAGAGCAGGTAGTGACCAGAGCGCTCAAGGATATGAAGAAGGGCAAGGACGTCTCTGTTTGCGGGCACGCCATTCGCAGAGCGAGATTCTTGGCGTGGCTGCTGCCCACCAAGATGGTCATGAAGATCTGGTGTAATCAGCAGAAATTAGACGGTTAAGCGACACCCAAGGTTGAGCGACACTGGTGGAAGTTTGGATCAAGCCTTTTCAAAGGCTCGCAGGTCAAGGGCAGCGCCCTTGTCGCGCCCGCAGGCGCGAAACATTCTAAAACGGCGTTTAAATTTGCGAAGCAAATATGTTCTTCTTTTGCGCCTACTTGCACAAAAAAGAACGGAGAGAGTTTGTTCAATGTAAAGAAAAAGGAAGTTACTTACGTAAAGTAGCTTCCTTTTTGTTTTGTACTGCGGGAGCAAGCCCCCACCCTACGGCTGTTGGTTTATTATGTGAGAAAACCGTTTCTGTTCTTTCTTTGAGCAAGTAGGCGCAAAAAAATGAACCGGTAATTCGCTGCGCGAATTGAAACGGCGAGAAAAGTATTTCGCCTCTGCTGAGGCGACGAGGTCTTCACGCCCTCGACCCGTGCGAGCCTTTGAAAAGGCTCGACTCAAACTTTCATCGTGCAAAGGAGCTCCGTTGAGGTGTTAGCGACCAAATTTTGTTTGTCATGATTTTTTGTTTTTCACCCAAACTAACCGTAGAAAACAAAAAAGGAAGCAAAAACTATGGGTAAACTGGGTGAAAACTATCGGGTCAACGTGGCTACCGTAGATAGCCTCTTGCATCCCGACGACAACTTTGATATCATTCGTAAGGTGCTGCGCATAGGGCCTGACGAAATGACGCTTTACTATATCGACGGCTTTGTGAACGCAACTCCCATGCAAAAGCTGATGATGCATTTTCTCTCGCTGGATAGCATGCAAACGCCGCCGGACGGGCAAAAATCCTCGGCAGAGCGGTTCCTCGAATACAACGTGCCGCACGTGGAGGCCGAAACCACCGGCAATATTGACCTTATGATCCAGATGGTGCTCTCAGGCGCCTCGCTCATTCTCGGCTCTGCCTTTGGCCCAGAGGCCATCATCGTGGATGCGCGCACCTATCCCGCACGCTCGACCGAGGAGCCCGAGGGCGACCGCGTCATGGTCGGCTCGCGCGACGGCTTTGTGGAAACGCTGATCTTCAATACCGCGCTTCTGCGCCGCCGCGTGCGCGACACGCAGCTGACCATGCGGTATTTTTCCATTGGCCGACGCTCCAAAACCGACGTCGTGCTTTGCTATCTTAGCGGAAAGGCCAATCCCGAATACGTTCGGATGCTGGAAAAAAGACTGACGGCCATTGATACCGACGCGCTGACACTGGGGCATCAGTCGCTTTCCGAATGCTTGATCAAAACGCGTTGGTATAACCCCTTTCCCAAGGTGCGCTACACCGAGCGTCCCGACACCGCAGCCGCGCAGGTGCTGGAGGGAAGCGTGCTGATCTTTTGCGATAATTCTCCGCAGGTCATGATCCTGCCCGTCAGCATTTTCGACTTCATGCAAGAGACCAATGACTATTATTTTACCCCGCTGACCGGCACGTATATCCGCGTCATCCGCTATATCGTGTTCGCCTTGTCGCTGTTTTTGGTACCCACGTGGTATCTCCTGGTCTCCAATGCGTCCGTCGTGCCCGAGTGGCTTGCGTTTATCATTCCGCAGGAACAAGGGCGCATCCCCTTGATCGCGCAGCTGCTTCTGACCGAGTTTATCATTGACGGACTGCGCATGGCCTCGCTCAATACGCCCAGCATGCTTTCCAATTCGCTTTCCGTCGTGGGCGGCTTGATCCTGGGCGATTTCGCGGTGGGCATCGGCTGGCTGATCCCCGAGGTCATTCTGTATATGGCGTTCGTGGCCATTGCCACCTTTACGCAAAGATCCTACGAGCTTGGCTACGCCTTCAAGTTTTTGCGCATTGGACTTTTGATCCTGACCGCAATCGGCAACGTCTGGGGCTACGGCATCGGTGTGGTGCTCATACTCGTGCTGTTGGCCACCAACAAAACCGTCAACGGTAAGCGGCAGTATCTCTATCCGCTCATCCCGTTTGATGGCCGCGCGCTGCTGACGCTGCTTGTCAGACGCAAAAAGCAAAGTGATATCCATGCATCCGGGAAACGATGATGGTAGGGCAGGGGCTCGGCTCCTGCCGCCGCTGATGCGTGATATTTTGCGCGCATGTCGTACAGCTTTTCGCCATTTCCCGATATTTCTTTTTGCGGGAAATATCGTAAAAATAAATAATTGGGAATAAATGTAAGCAATAACATGAATTAGTAAAAACACGGGTACAACTTTAGGATTGTACCCGTTATTTTTCGCAAAAGATACAAAAAAACCGAACGATTTTATGAAAAAATGCGCATCTGCCTATTGCCTTTTTGCTGTAATAAGTTTATAATAAATATACCCGAGGTGGGGAATAATGGGGCGAAATGTTTAGGTCGCCCCCATTTGTCGCCTCAAAATTTCGGAAAGGAGGACTGCATGTCGTGTTAACAGGTGAATATAGGCACAGTGTGGATGCAAAAAACAGATTGTTTATCCCCGCAAAGCACCGCGAGGAGCTTGGTGACGAGCTGATCGTGGCGCGTGATATCCGCGGTCCCAGACTCAAGGTCTTTTCCGTAGAGGGTTGGGAGGCGTATATTGCCCCCATTAAAGAACAGGAGCGAAAGATTGCCGAGCCGGCGTTGCGTTATCTGCACCGCAACGCGGCCAAGGTCACGCCTGACGCGCAGGGCCGTATTCTTTTGCCGCAGGCGCTGCTGGATTATGCGCAGGTGGAAAAGAACGCCGTGATCGTGGGCAACTGCGATTGCGCAGAGATCTGGTCCGAGGCATTGTATGAAGCAGAAATTGCCGCCGAGAGCGCAGAGGATCTGCGCGCCAAGCTGGAGCTTTACGGGTTGTGATGATGGAAGGACAGGTATTTTCTCACGTATCGGTGCTTCTGCAGGAGTGCATGGACGCGCTCTGCATCAAGCCCGACGGTATTTATATTGACGGAACCGCAGGCGGCGGAGGCCACTCGCACGAGATCGCCTCGCACCTGACCGAGGGAAAGCTGATCGCGCTGGATCGCGACATGAGTGCCGTCAATGCAGCAAGTGCAAGACTTGCAAAGTTCGGGGAGCACGCACAGGTGGTGCACAGCAATTTCTCCGAGATGGCACAGGTGTGCCGCGAGCTTGGTATCGAGGGCGTGGACGGCGTGCTGCTGGATCTTGGTGTATCCTCGTATCAGCTGGATACGGCGGACCGCGGTTTTTCCTACATGGCGGACGCACCTCTGGATATGCGCATGAACCGCGAGGATACGCTGGATGCGTATACCGTGGTCAACACGTATACCGAGCAACAGCTCAAAAAGATTATTTACGATTACGGCGAGGAGCGATTTGCTCCGCGCATTGCCCAGCGCATCGTGCAGGAAAGGGAAAAGCAGCCCATTCGCACCACGGGCGAGCTTGTCGGCATTATCAAAGCGGCCATGCCCGCTTCGGCCAAGGAGGGCGGACACCATCCCGCCAAGCGCACCTTCCAGGCCATTCGCATTGAGGTCAACGGAGAGCTTTCCGTGATCGAGCCCACCATCCGCGACGCAGTATCGCTGCTCAAGCCGGGTGGCAGAATTGCAATCATTACCTTCCATTCGCTGGAAGACCGCATCGTCAAGCAGACCTTTGCGTCCTTGGCGTCCGGCTGCACTTGCCCGCGTGATTTTCCCGTGTGCGTGTGCGGCAAAAAGCCGCTGGTGGATATTATCAGCCGCAAACCCATCTTGCCCGGCGAGCAAGAGCTTGAGATCAATCCCAGGTCGCGCAGTGCAAAGTTGCGCGTTGCCGAGAAATTGTAACAGGAGGACCCGATGGAGCACATCATGCAAGCCCAAAAGCCCAAATATACCGCTTGCTCCGAGTACGTCAAGGCCTTGTGCGAACGCTACAAGGACCGCGGCATTTCCGCCCACGTACGTCTGGACGCCAAGCGACAGGAGCGAGAGGAGGCACTCTCGCACGCCATGGCACCCGGCGCGTATATCATGGCGGAAAAGGTGTCGGACGGCAAGGCGGACAAATACCGCACGGGTCTTTATAAGGGAGAACGCCATATGACTGCGGACGATTTCGTGCGTTACTACCACGATCAGCGCAGCTATAAGATGCCCAACTACAATATCCGCACCGAAATGCCCGCGCAAGCGGAGGATCAGAGCACAGTCGCAGGAGGACAATCGCCAAAAAAAGCCCTGTGGCTTACGGTGACCGAGCAAATGCCTCAGTCGGTGCGCAAGTATCTGGAAAGCCCCGCGACCGAAAGGCTGGCTGAGGTGTCCAGAGAATGGTTTCCGATTGAAAAGGAAGAAAGACAAGAAAAGAGCGATGCAAAGAAGCTGCCCGCGGGCATGCTTGGCGCCATGCTGGCCGTCACGCTTTGCTGCTTGATGATTGTCGGCAGCTCGGTTATGGTAAGCCTGTCCATCAGAGAAGCAAGTATCCTGCAAAGTGAGCTGGATACGCTGAATAAGCAGTATACCACGTTGAATACCGAGCTGTCACTCAAAAATGACATGCTGGAGATCGAGCGGATCGCCGTGGAGGAATACGGCATGGTGCGCGCCGACTTTGTCAGCACGCAGGTTTTGAGCACGGAGAGTGAAAATACGGTAGAGGTTTATGAAACAAAGGGCGAATTTGGCAGAGGGCTGTCAAGCTTGCTCAGTGCGATCGGAATTCTGTCGGATTGAGTCGCACGGCTGTGCATAAAAGACGCAGGCACTTCATAAATTGACGTTGACAGGACAAGATAAATCCGATATAATGAACGTAGGATCGGATTTCAAATGGCGGCGGGCGCAGCTTTTCGGCAAATGTCGGGAAGGGTGCTTCGACTCTTGCCTGCGCAGGAGACGGACACGGGGCGTCCGCCGCTGCTTTTTCAAAGCGTTCCGCACAGCGAAACATTTCACTGCGGAAATGCGGTTGTAAACCGCAATTTCCGCTATACGGGAGGATACGGAGTTGAGTCTTCACACCACGGATACAAAAACAATCAAAAGGGCAGCGGTACTTGGTTTTCTGGTATCGCTGGCTTTTGCGTTATTGTTGCTCCGCATCCTGCTGCTTCAGACCGCGGAATACGAAAAATATCAGGCCAAGGTTATCAGTCAGATCACCACGGAAACCGTGATCGAGGCGGATCGCGGCGCGATCTACGATGCCAACGGCGTTCTGCTGGCAGGCAACATCACCACTTATCGCGTGTTCATCGCGCCCCGCATCATCAAGCAGGACAGCAACGAGACCGGCGTGGACTACGCGGATATGATCTCGTACGGACTCTCCGAAATTTTAGAGGACGTCAGCTACGAGGACGTGCAATATCAGACCACCAAAACGCATTATCTGGACAGAACCGTGGCGCGCAAGGTCACCTCGGACGTGGCCAAGCAGATCCGCGAGTTTATCAAGGAGAACGGCCTTGAGGATATGGTATTCTTGGAGGCAACTGCCACCCGCTATTATCCTTACGAATCTCTGGCCGCACACACCATCGGCTTTACCAACAGCGATGGCGTGGGTATTTACGGCCTGGAATATACCTACGAGGAATACCTCAAGGGCACGGACGGCAAGTACGTGACCGCGCGTGACGCGGACGGCAACGAAATGCCCTACGATTACGAAAGCATGATCCCCGCCGTGGCGGGCTATCAGATCAATACCACCATTGACGTGTTCGTGCAGAACGCGCTTGACGAGCAGGTTAAGGCGGCCTATATCGAATCGGGCGGTGAAAACCGCGCGTGCGGCATCGTCATGGACGTCAACACAGGTGACGTGCTGGCCATCTCGGTTTATCCTACCTTTAATCTGAACGATCCCTGGAAGCTCAACGAGGAAAGCCTGAAGGCACTGGAGGAAAGCGGATTTGCCGAGGACAGCGAGGAATACGGCACGCTTAAGCAGGAGCTATTGCTGACCACCTGGAATAACAAGGCGGTCACCGAGGTGTATATGCCCGGCTCGACGTTTAAGATCATTACTGCCGCCATGGCACTGGAAGAAAACTTAGTCAGCCTGTCCGAGACCTCGTTCTGCCCCGGTTATCATATTGTCAACGGACACAAGATCAAGTGCCATAAGGTGCAGGGACACGGTACGCTGACCTTCCCCGAGGGTATTCAGCAATCCTGCAACCCCTGGCTGATGAAGCTGGGCGCACGCATCGGCACCACCAATTTCTACAACTATTTCAAGGCATTCGGCTATTTTGAAAAAACCAGGATTGACCTGCCCGGAGAGGGAAGCACGGTTGAGGGCGTGACCTTCTGGGATAAGAGCCTGTTTGAGAGCGCGGACATTTATCTGGCCACCGCTTCGTTCGGTCAGAACTTCAAGATCTCGGTGCTTGGCCACGTCACGGCGATTGCGGCCGTGGCAAACGGCGGCGATCTTGTCACTCCAAGACTGGTGCGCAGCATTACGGACACCGAGGGCAACGTGATCAAGAGCTTTGCTCCCGAGATCCGTCGTCAGGTGGTCAGTGAGCAGACCTGCAAGACCATCTCGCAGATCCTGGAGGAGGGCGTTTCGGGTAACGGCGGCGCAAAGAATGCGTACGTGGCAGGCTATAGAGTGGCTGCCAAGACCGGTACCTCCGAGAAAAAGGACCTGCGCGACGAAAACGGCGAGCTGATCGACGGTAAGTACATCTGCTCAACCGTTGCATACGCGCCCGCGGACGATCCGCAGTATATTACCATGATCATGGTAGACCAGCCCACCAAGGGCACGCTGTACGGCTCGGTCGTGGCAGCACCTTACGTGGCAAACGTGATGGAGACCATTCTGCCTTACCTTGGCGTTGAGGCGGTTTATACCGACGCAGAGCTTGAAAAAATGGCCGTTGAAGCACCCGGTGTGGTTTGGTGGTCGGTAGAGGCGGCGCGCGGCTATGCCGAAAGCGTCGGCTTTGAGCTCAAGGTCGTGGGCGGCGGCGATCTGATCTACGCGCAATCTCCCGAGGCGGGCACGCGCGTGGAAAAGGAAGGCGCTACGCTGATCGTATATACGGACAGAAATGCCGAACAAAAGACGGTCAAGGTGCCGGATCTGAGCGGCAAGACTGCGGTTGCAGCAAGCCAACTGCTTGCCAACAGCAATCTGAATATCAAGATCTCGGGCACGTATAATTATATGAGTGGTACGGCCGCTACCGTGTACGCGCAGTCGATCGAGCCCGGAACCGAGGTCACGATCGGTACGACCGTGACGGTATATTTCCGCGACGAGCACGTTGCGGACGACGTGGAAAACCAAGGATTGCCGGATACAGAGGCATAAAAGCAAGGAAAAAATAAAGAACAGGAAGCCAAAAGAGAAACTATTCGGAGGCTTTCATGATTCTTTCTACTTTATGTGAAGCAGCGGGATTGAAGCATCCCGCAGGTGCAGAGCGGATCAAGGTATCCGGCATCTGCACCGATTCCCGGAAGCTGACGGCAGGACAGCTGTTTGTCTGCCTGAAGGGAACCAAGACGGACGGCCACGCTTATCTTGGCGACGCAGCCAAGAGAGGCGCGTGCGCGGCCGTGATCGCAGAGGACTATGCGGGCGAAATCCCTCAAGGACTATGCACGATCCGCGCCGAGGATACGCGCGCAGCCGTTGCGTATCTGATGGACGCATGGTGCGAAAAACCCTCGTCCAAAATGAAATTCGTGGGCGTGACGGGCACCAACGGCAAAACCTCGGTGTCATGGATGCTGTATGAGCTTTTGCGTTACGCGCAAATCCCCTGCGCGCTGATCGGTACGGTCAAGTGCGAGGGGCCTGCGGGCATCTTTCCAAAGGACGAGCGCACGGCCGCCAATATGACCACACCCGATCCCGAGGTGCTGTATCCCATGCTGGCCGAGCTGGCAGCGCAGGGAACCGAGATCGTGGTCATGGAGGTCACCTCGCACGCGCTTTGTATGGAGCGGTGCGCCCCCATTCGATTTGACCTTGGCATTTTTACCAACGTCACGCGGGATCATCTGGATTTTCACGGCAGCCCCGAGGCCTACTTTGCGGCCAAGAAAAAGCTGCTGGAGCAAAGCGAGCGCGTGCTGCTCAACGTGGACGATGCAAAACTGGCAACGCTGCGCACCTGTCGGCAGGGCGGTACGTATACCTGCTCGGCTGCAAGCACGCACGCAGATTTTTATGCCCAAGAGGTCAGCGTAAGCTTTTCGGGCGTCAAGTACAATCTGGTCTCTCCCAACGCACGCGTGCGCATCGCCTGCTCCTTTGGCGGTCGGTTTTCGGTGATCAATTCGGTAGAGGCGGTGGCGGCAGCGATGCTGCTTGGCGTCAAGGCGCAGAAAATCAAGGATGGCATGCCCTCGGTACCACCCGTACCGGGCAGAATGGAGCGCCTTTGCCTGCCTGCCGACGCGGATTTTTCGGTGCTGATCGATTACGCGCATACGCCGGACGCGCTGGAGAGTTTGCTGCGTGCCGTGCATGGCCTGAAAAAGCGCGCTCAGCGCGTGGTGCTGGTGTTTGGCTGCGGAGGAGACCGCGATCGCGGCAAGCGCGCACAAATGGGGCAGATTGCCTCGCGCTACGCCGATTACGTGGTGATCACGGCGGATAACAGCCGTACGGAGCCCACGTCGGACATCATAGCGGATATTCTCAAGGGCGTTGACCGACGCTCGCACTATCGCGTCATACAGGACAGACGCGAGGCGATCAGGCACGTGATCGCCCATGCCAAAAGAGGCGACGTGATCCTGCTTGCCGGCAAGGGGCACGAGAACTATGAAATCAAGCAAGATCAGCGGCTTGCGTTTGACGAAAAGGCCATCGTCACAGAGGCGGTGGCGCAATATCGCAAGGGCGCGAAAGACCAATAGAGACAAGGAGAGTGAGAATATGAAAATCAAGCTTGGCATGCAACCCATGAATCTGGCGCAGGCGGCAGCGTATTGCGGCGGTGAGCTGTACGATTTTACGGGCAGCGCAGGCGTGGAGTTTTCATATATCTGCACCGACTCCAGAGAAGCGGATAAGGATACCATGTTCGTTGCCATTCGCGGTGAGCGCGTGGACGGACACGACTATATCGGGCAGGTGATCGCTGCGGGATGCAGATGCATTCTTTGCGAGTACGTGCCGCAGGATATATGTGCCCAGAGCGTGGGTGCGGCTGTGGTAGAGGACAGCGTGGCAGCCTTTTGTCAGTTGGCCAAAAGCTACAGAATTGAAAAGTTCGGGGAGAACGATCCCATGAAAACGGTTGCCATTACGGGCAGCGTGGGCAAAACTACCACCAAGGAAATGGTGGCAGCCGTTTTGCGCCGAGAGCTGAACCTGTACGCAGCTGCAGGCAACTTCAACAGCGAGATCGGCATGCCCATGTCGCTGATGCAGGCGGGGGCACACCATCGTGCTGCCGTGCTGGAGATGGGCATGAGCGCAAGAGGCGAAATTTCCCGCATGAGCCGCACGGCTTGCCCGTACGTGGCCATGATCACCAACGTGGGCAGCTCGCACCTGGAGCATCTTGGCACGCGCGAAAATATCGCTTTGGCCAAGCTGGAGGTTGCGGATGGCTTGCGCCACGGCGGATTTTTGCTGCTCAACGCCGACGAGCCGCTGCTGGCAGGCAAGAGAGCAGAGGGCAGACACACGGTGTATATCGGTATTGACAACCCGGACGCTGACGTGCGTGCCGAGAATATCCGCTATACGGAAGATGGATATACTTTATTCGATCTGCATACCAAGCACGAGGTGCGCACCGACGTGCGCGTGCCCGCACTTGGCAAGCACATGGTCATGGCGGCCATGTTCGCGGCCGTGACGGGCAAGATTTTCCATCTGCCCGAGGCGCAGATCCGCGCGGGGATTCTGGATTATCAAGGCATGCCCATGCGCCAGCAGATCGAGCAGATCGGCGGCGTAACGCTGCTTTGCGATTGCTATAACGCAAGCCCCGAATCCATGAGGGCGGCCTTGCAGACGCTGGGTGAGCTGCGCGTGCAGGGCAGACGCATCGCGCTGCTTGGCGATATGCTGGAGCTGGGAGCAACCACCGTGCAGCTGCACGAGCAGGTTGGCGCGCTTGCGGCAGAGCATGTTGACGTGCTGATCACGGTGGGCGAGCTTGGCGCACGTATTGCCAAAGGCGCGCAGAGCCACGGCGGTGCCGAGGTATACTCCTATACGGGAGAGCAGGCAAAGAAGCAGGCCGCCGAGCAGCTTTGCTCCATGCTGCAAAAGCAGGACGCGCTGCTGCTTAAAGCAAGCAGAGGCGTCAGACTTGAAGAGGTTTATGACATCGTAAAACAGCGTTTGAACGCGTAAGATAAAGGGAGAGAAAAATGCTTTTGAGATTATTCGGGTTACAGATGAGTGAGCAAGCCGCCATTGCGGCAGAGGCTTTGATCGTGGCGGTGGCCGTATTCGGCATCAGCGCGATCGTGCTGCGTTTTTTGATTCCCGTACTGCGCGCCAAAAAGATCGGCCAGACCATTTATGAGCTGGGACCTGCGTGGCACGAGAGCAAGCAGGGCACTCCCACCATGGGCGGCATCGGCTTTATTCCGCCGTTTTTGCTGGTGCTGGCGATTGGCTCGGTGCTGTTTCTGATCAAGGGCGGCGCAGAGCAGTCCAAGGCACTCATTCCGCTTGCGCTTACGCTGCTGCTTGGCGTCTTTAACGCCGCTATCGGCTTTGTGGACGATTATTGCAAGCTGCTCAAAAAGCAGAATCAGGGCTTGACCGCTTGGCAAAAGCTGCTTTTGCAGCTGGTGTTTGCGGCTGCGTACGTGGCCATGATGGCCATTACGGGCAATCTGCATACCGACGTTGCCATTCCGTTTACCGAGATTGCAATCGAGCTTGGCTGGATTGCGTATCCCATCTATATCATCGTGATCGCAGGCTTTGTCAACGCTACCAACCTGACCGACGGCATCGACGGCCTTGCCAGCAGCATCACCGCGGTGGTTGCTTTGTTCTTGGCAATCATGGCCGTGCTGGTGAGCAACGGTATGCTGGGTGCGGTTGCGGCTGCGCTGCTTGGCGCGGTTTGCGCGTTCTTGATCTATAACCACCATCCCGCAAGCGTGTTTATGGGAGATACGGGATCGCTGTTTATCGGCGGCGTGCTGATGGGCTGTGCGTTCATGGCACACGTAGAGGTCGCTGTCATCATCGCGGGCTTTGTGTATATCGTCGAAATGCTGTCCAGCCTGTTCCAGATCCTGTATTTCAAGCTGACGCATGGCAAGCGCCTGTTCAAAATGGCGCCCCTGCACCACCACTTTGAAAAGTGTGGATGGAGCGAGCGCAAAATCGTGGTCGTGTTCAGCCTTGTTACGGTGCTTTTGTGCGCTGTGGCTGCTGTGACCGTTCTGTTTTAAGAGATAAACCAAACCAATCAGATTATAAAGGAGGTGAGACCGTGAAAAAGCATCGGGTGTATTGGGAGCGATTCAAGCGCGCTTTGCGCCTTAAGGGCGGGGAAGCGACCGACCGCTTCAACCAAAAGCAGGATGCGATCTTAGAGCCGGAGGATCCGATCTATCAAAGAAAAATTCACGGTGAGCCTCTGCCCGAGCCGGGCGTGCTGACGCGCGGCGGTATTGACGTGTGGTTTTTCCTGATCGTGCTGGGATTGATCCTTTACGGCGTGATCATGGCGTACAGCGCAAGCTCGATCTACGCAGCGCAGTACCACGGAGATTCCACCTACTTTATCAAAAAGCACGTGATGTATCTGGTGCTGGCCATAGCTGCCACAACGCCCTTTGTACTCATGGCGCGCCCCTGGTTCTGGAAATTCTTTGCCATTTGCGCGTACGGCGGCTCTGTCGTGCTGCTTTTGGCGGTACTGATCAGCGGTACGGTATTCGGCGGTGCAAACCGTTGGATCGCGATCGGCAGCATTACCATTCAGCCCTCCGAAATTGCAAAAATGGCGCTGATCATGTTCCTTGCGCTGTTTATGTCAAAATACCAAAAGCAGATAAATACTGTACAGAAATTCGGAGGCCATTTTACTTACGGCGTACTGGGTCCCGTGGTGATCATCGGCATCATCTGCGGTCTTGTCATGCTGGAAAAGCACCTGTCCGGTCTGATCATTCTGGGTGTGCTTGGCATCGTGGTCATGTATCTTGGCGGCACCAAGCTTCAATGGTTTGGTGTGATCGGTATCGCGGGTGTTACGGTGGTTGGCGGCGTGCTTCTGGTATCCGATTACGCAAGACAGAGAATCGATACCTGGATCAACATTGACAAGGTTGACCCGCTTGGCGAGGCATGGCAAACGTTGCAAGGCCTTTACGCCATCGGCTCTGGCGGATTTTTTGGCAGAGGCCTTGGCATGAGCCAGCAGAAATACGGCTACGTATCGCAGCCGCAGAACGACTTTATCTTTACAATCCTTTGCGAGGAGCTTGGCATGCTGGGCGTGCTGATTCTGATGGGACTTGTGGTGATGCTGGTATGGCGCGGCTACAAAATCGCGGCAAACGCTCCCGACAAATTCTGCGCGCTGACCGTCTACGGGCTGACCACCAAGGTCGCGCTGCAAACGCTGCTCAACATCGCAGTCGTTACCAATTCTATGCCTAATACGGGCATTTCGCTGCCATTCTTCTCGTCGGGCGGTACGGCGCTTGCCTTGCAGATCTTCGAGATGGGCATCATTCTTTCCATTTCACGTTATTCGTATCAAAAAAAGTAAACCGGAGATTCTTATGAACGTTTTAATGACCGGTGGCGGAACGGCAGGGCACGTCAACCCTGCCATCGCCATAGCCGATACCATTCTGCATAAATATCCCGAGGCGCACATCGCCTTTGCCGCATCCACCGAACGCTCGGATAAGGCAGAGGAGCTTTTGTCGCGCACAAGGTACAGCGAGTTCTATTCCATCGATATCTGCGGCATGCGCTCGCCCGTGTTCCATCCGGGCAACGTGCGCACGGCCTATCTCATGCTCAAATCGCAAGGACAGGCAAAAAAGCTGATCAAGCAGTTTGCACCCGATATTATCATCGGTACGGGCGGCTATGCAAGCTGGCCGCTGCTTGCGGTAGGCTCCCGCATGGGCATTCCCAC
The DNA here is from genome assembly GCA_045594445.1 of Eubacteriales bacterium. Taxonomy (GTDB): domain Bacteria; phylum Bacillota; class Clostridia; order Oscillospirales; family CAG-272; genus SVQP01. The sequence continues at coordinate 46,254 of JAZNYL010000111.1, read as the reverse complement.
CCTGGTGCACGAATCCAACGCACTGCCGGGCAAGGCTCTGATGCAGGTCAGGGGCAAGGTGGATCGCATCCTTGTCAATTTTCCCGAGGCGGCCGAGCTGTTTAACTGCCCCGAAAAGACGCGCGTGGTCGGCAATCCCTTGCTGCGCGCCTTTGGCGCGTGCGACCGCGCAGAGGCAAGAAGAAAGATCGATGCGGACGGCAAGTTCCGCTATATGGTATTGGCCTTTGGCGGCAGCAGAGGCGCCATGATGGTCAACCGCTACGTCTTTGAAATGATCGGGAGCATGGCCAAATCCAACCCCGACGTGCTGTTCGTGACGGCCACGGGTAAGGATTACTTCGAGGAGTACAAGGAAAAATACGCTGCGGCAGGGCTTGACAAGCTGCCCAACGTGCGTGTTTCGGAATATATTTACGATATGCCCGTGCAAATGGCAGCGGCGGATATCGTCATTTCCCGCGCGGGTGCTATGACCGTCTCCGAGCTTGCGCTGATGCAAAAAACGGCGGTGCTGATCCCTTCGCCCAACGTAGCAAACGACCATCAGTATAAAAACGCCAAGGCGCTTGGCGATGCGGGCGCGGCTGTGTACGCAAGAGAGAGCGAATTTGCAAACGGCGGTCTGCAGAGGCGCATTGAGGAGCTGCTTGCCGACGAGCAAAAGAGAAAAACGATGCGCGAGCGCATCGTGGCCTTTGCCTCGGCAGATGCCAACCAAAAGATCCTTGCCGAGATCGAGCAGTTGCTTTCGGGGAAGGAGCGCTTGGCATGAAGCAGGCCTTGCAAAAGCTGCGGGACGCCTTACTTGAAAGGATTCCGCACAAAAATTATACGCCCGAGCAAAAGGCGGCAATTACCAAAAAAACGGCCGTGATTGGTGCTGTAATTGCGTTTTTTGCCTTGATTTTGCTGGTTGTTGCAGTATTTCCGGTGCTGCGCGTGGAGATTGACTCCAATCAATCCCACTACACCGAGCAGGAGCTGCTGGAGGCGCTGGACAAGTCTGCATGGACGCCGGTTTTGAATCTGCTGCCGCGTCGCGCCGAGAAAAAGCTGATGGACAAGCTGCTTTATTTAGAGAGTGCCGAGGTCAGATATGAATTTCCCGCAACGCTGCACGTCAGCGTCAAGCAGGAGCAGCCCTTGTATTATTTCTATTACGATACGCAGATCGGCGGCAAGCCGCATACCGGCTGGCTGGCCATCGGAGCGGATTTGCGCGTGGTGGACGCTGCGCGTGACGGGCAGCGGTTTGCCGAGCTGGGGCTCAGTAAAATCGCCATCCCCGCGCCCGTGTTGGACGAGACCGAGCCGGGCAGAGCCAGCAAGCTGCGCTTTACCCGCGAGGAGGAAACCGAAGAGGGGGCCAAAACCGAGCAGGATTTTGCGTACATCACGGAATTTCTGACTTATCTGGAGAATGCAGCCTTGGAAGGCACGCCGACTTGCGTGGATCTTTCCGAAAAATTTGACGTCCGCGTCACCTTTGACAGCAAATACCGCGTGGACTTCGGCCGCGTGCGCGACGAGCAGGATTTTTTGCAAAAGCTTTCGGTCGCAGAGCAGATTCTTGACGCGGCAGAGGTGGACCCGGATCAGAAGTATATCATTCTGGTAGGATCCTCACAGTATTCCATCTATCCCGCAAACGACGTGGATCTGGATGCTCCGCGGTCGTGATAAGCGCGAAAAATTGTGAATTTTTCATAAATTATTGCAATTATTTTTGCGAAACCTCTTGAATTATTTAAGAGTTTGTTATATTATATATATAAGGCATATTTTGGGCTGACTTTACCCAAAAGACACAAGGTGTTGTGCTTTGACTACGGAAATTAAAAAACATGATGATAAATATTCGGGAGGAAAATAACATGACTTTTGAACATGACGATACCTATGATTGTGGCGTCAATATTAAGGTGATCGGCGTCGGCGGCGGCGGAAACAACGCAGTCAACAGAATGATCAGCAGCCACATCCTCGGTGTGGAATTCGTGTCCATCAACACAGACAGACAGGCACTTCGCAGATCCGAAGCAGGTCTTCAGCTGGTGATCGGCGAAAAGCTGACCAAGGGCTTTGGTGCAGGCTCCAATCCTCAGATCGGTGCACGTGCAGCAGAGGAATCCCTGGATGATATTAAGAAGTTCCTGCAGGGTACCGATATGGTATTCGTAACCGCAGGTATGGGCGGCGGTACCGGCACGGGTGCGGCTCCCGTTGTTGCGCGCGTTGCACGCGAGATGGGCATTCTGACCATCGGTATCGTAACCAAGCCCTTCGCATTCGAGGGCTCTCGCAGAGCTGCGCAGGCAGAGGCAGGCATTGCCGAGCTGAGCCAGTACGTAGACTCGCTGATCGTCATTCCCAACGAAAAGCTCAAGCAAGTGACCGATACCAGAATCACGCTGGCTAACGCATTCGAGATCGCAGATAACGTGCTGCATCGCGGCGTTAAGAGCGTTTCCGATCTGGTAAACGAGTCTCTGTTCATCAACCTGGACTTTGCAGACGTAACCTCCATCATGAAGGATGCAGGCTACGCGCACATGGGTATCGGTGCTGCTACCGGTAAGGATAAAGCAGAGCAGGCAGCTCGCGCTGCTATCTCCAGCCCGCTGCTCGAGTCCTCTATCAAGGGCGCACGCGGCGTTCTGATCAGCATTATGGTATCTCCCGACGTAGGTCTGGAGGACGTGGATCTGGCATCCACCATGATCGCCAACGAGGCACATCCCGATGCAAGCGTCATTTGGGGTGTTGGCTTTGATCCTGAGCTGGAGGACGAGATGAAGATTACCATCATCGCAACCGGCTTTGATAAGAAGGACGATAACCAGAATCCCGGTAAGATCTCTTTGCAGCCCAAGACCGAGCCCGCAAAGGCAATTCCCGTAAAGGAAACCTCTGCTGACGACGATCTGGACGATATGCTGTCCATGTTCAAGCAGGGCACCAGAAAGTAATCTACATAGCAAAATTCAGGCCTCCTGCCGTGGCAGGAGGCCTTACTTTATAAGGTTTTGTCCGCTTCCATCAAAATCTCCCTCTCCGAGAAGGGCAGATATTTGCCGCGCACGTATTGATAGGCCTCGTGGCCCTTGCCCGCAAGCAGGATCATGTCGCCTTTTTGGGCTTGTCTGACCGCGTAAGCGATCGCCTCGGCACGATCAGGGATAGCGACGTAGCGGTCGTGGGTAAAGGCGGCTGCAATGTCTGCGATGATCTTGTCGGGGGATTCGTTGCCGGGGTTGTCCGAGGTCAGGATCGAGAGATCGCAAAGCTCGCTTGCCACCGCGCCAAGCTCCAAGCGGCGCATCTGCGTGCGGTCACCCACAGAGCCGAACAAGCAGATCAGACGTTTTGGCTTATAAGCACGCAAGGACTCCAACACGGCACGCAGGGAAGCACCGTTATGCGCGTAATCAATGATAAAGATAGAATCGGGGCGGCTCGGCAAAAATACCGGCTCAAAGCGGCCCTTGACGCGCACGTGACCAAGCGCGGCTACGCTGTCTTCCGGCGGAATGCCCAGCTTGTCGCAAACCGCAAGCGCGCACAGCGCGTTATAAACGCTGTAATCTCCCGGGAAGGGAATCTGTACGGGCAGGGAATGGCCATCGGGCGTGTGGCAGGTAAACGATGTGCCGGGGACGCGGTGGCAGATCTCTGCCTTGACGCGGTCGGCGCGCCAAGCACAGGTCTTGCCCTTGCCGAGCGTGGTCACGGGCGCGATTGCACCCTCGACCATATATGCCGCCTCGGGATCGTCCGCGTTGCACAGAATATGCTTGATACCGGGGAAGGAGAACAGCTTTTTTTTGCAGGATTTGTATTCCTCCATGTCTGCGTGCTCCACGCCGCCGATGTGGTCGTGATAGAGATTGGTAAAGATGCAAATGTCAAAGCGAATGCCGTGCACGCGATGCAGCTTGAGCGCCTGTGAGGACACCTCCATGACCACGTACCTGACGCCGCATTCCACCATTTGCGCCATATAATGGTGCAAATCCAGACTTTCGGGGGTAGAATTGACCGTGGCGTAGTGTCTGCCACCGAAATCAATGCCGTTGGTGCCTACGTAGGCAGAGGGGATGGACAGGGATTCCAGCACGCCGTGGATCATCAGGGCGGTGGTGGTTTTTCCTTTGGTGCCCGTGATGCCGATCACGCACAGCTTGTCCGCGGGATGATCGTAGATGGTGGCCGCCAGCTCGGCAAGAGATACGCGTGAGTCTTGCACGTAAAGCACCAGCGCGTCCGAGGGTAAGGAGATCGGCTTTTGCGCCACAAACACGCGTGCACCGTTTGAATAGGCGGAAAGGGCGTAGTTGTGGCCGTCGCTGACGTAGCCACAGACGCAGACGAACATCGCGTCCGGGCCTGCCTTGCGCGAATCGTGGCAAACGTATGTAATCTCTGCATCCGGAATCGGACGCGTGCAGGTATATTCTAAATCTCGGATCAGTTCGGAAAGCTTCATACGGCCATCTCCTCCTTGGAAAGATAGGGCAGCGTGCCAAGCGTCAGCTGCTCGGGCTGCAGGATGACGTAATAAGGCTCAAGCTCGCGAGCGTGCGCCAAGCAAAAGGCACGAAAATCATCGTTGCAGGGGATCAGACAAAAGAGCAGATCGGGATACTCGCGCGCAAAGGTACAAAGATCCTCCAGCAAAAGCTCGCCTTGCAGATAATCGGGCATGCGCACCACGCGCACGTAAGAGAGCAGATAGGTAAAGAGCGAGGGGCGGGTGCAATAGATATGCGAGATCACGCCAAAGCGACGGTAAAGCTTGCGTGCAATGCCTTTTGCCTGCGCGCCGTCGCCCAAAAGAACGGGCACCATCACGCGGTTCAGCTGTTCCTTCATCTGCATCCTCCTCTCTTTTCCATATTCTTATCCATTATATCACAAAACTCACGTCTTGTCACGCAAAGCCGTAATATTTTGCAAATAATTTTTCCACACTCTTGCAAAAGGCTTTATGATCCGTTATAATGGGAATATGACGACCAAAGGAGTTTTGCCCATGAAGAAGGAAAGCATCTACCGAATCTTTTCAAAAATTCCCACGCTTGAAACCGAGCGCCTGATCCTGCGCAAGATGCTGGTGACGGACAAGGAGGATATCTACGCGTATTCCTGCCGCTCTGACGTGACCGAATACCTGACCTGGGCGCCGCACACAAGCGTGGCGTACACGCAGGATTATCTGCGCTATATCGGGCAGAGATACAGCGTGGGCGACTATTTCGACTGGGCCGTGGTGGAAAAGGCGAGCGGCAGAGTGATTGGTTCCTGCGGCTTTACGCGCTTTGATTATCCCAACGACGCAGGTGAGATCGGATACGTGTTCCACCCCGACTTTGGAGGCAAAGGGTATGCGACCGAGGCGGTTGCCGAGGTGGTGCGCTTTGGCTTTGTCGCACTCAAGCTGCACCGTATCGAGGCAAGGTACTTAAAGGGCAACGACCGCTCCTGCAGACTCATGGAGCGTCTGGGCATGAAATTTGAGGGCGAAAGACGCGAGGCCATGCTGATCAAGGGCGCGTATCGCACGGTGGGGACGTATTCGATGTTAGCCAGTGAGTTTGCGAGAAATCGCGCGGAATAATGAGTGCGGAATGAATACAATGCAAACATGAAGAGATCCCCTTGCGTGACGCGTTTTCACCGATTGCAGGGGACGGCGCCCTCGACGTCCCGTCAGGCGTGAATTCAATAATAATTGGTCATGCATCCGAGCAATCGTTCCCAGTGTTGCCGACACTGCCGGGATAGTTAGTATAAATGCCCGCCGCGCTTGCGGTGGGTATTTTCTGTTGCACTGAGAAAACCATCTCCGTTCTTTTTTTGAGCAAGTAGCCGCAAAAAAATGAACCAGTAATTCGCTGCGCGAATTGAAACGGCGTAAGAGAGGTTTCGCCTCTGCGGAGGCGACGAGGGCTGCGCCGGTTAACTTTTGGATGCTGAATTTTGCCGAAATTCAGCATCAGGTGGCGTCAAAAACACTTGAAAATACAACAATATTCACACGCCACCATGCCTTTCTGAAAAAGGCGGGCGAAAACTTTTTTTGAGATGTGGCGCCAATATTAGATTTGTGAAATGATAAAATGCAATTTTGCGTCTAAAGACTTGCAAAAACCCTTGACACAAAAAGAGAATGGGTGTATAATGAAAAATGGCGTTCTTTGAGCACCAATCTTGACGGCAGAAAGGAAATCTGTTATGAAAAGAGACATTTTAAGACTTCTTGAAGAAAATATGAGCAGCTTTTCCAAGGGACAAAAGCTGATTGCGAAATATATTTTGCAAGAATACGACAAGGCAGCCTACATGACCGCCTCCAAACTCGGCTGCGCCGTGGGCGTTTCCGAGTCCACCGTCGTGCGCTTTGTGATTGAACTGGGATACGAGGGCTACCCCGAATTCCAGAAATCGCTGCAGGAGCTGATCCGCACCAAGCTGACCTCTTTCCAGCGCATCGAGGTCACCAATAACCTGATTGGTAAGGGTGACGTGCTCTCCAAGGTGCTGGAGTCGGATGCCGAAAAGATCCGCAAAACGCTGGAGGGCATTGACCGCGAAGCGTTTGACGCAGCGGTGAACAGCATCGTAGGCGCAAAGAATATCTACATTTTGGGCGTACGTTCCTCGTCCTCGCTGGCGTCCTTCCTCGACCACAGCCTGCGTATGATCTTTGACAACGTGCGCCGCGTGCAGACCGCCTCTGGTGCTGAGGTGTTTGAGCAGATGATCGGCGTGAGTGAAGGCGACGTGGTCATTGCCATCAGCTTCCCCAGATATTCCAAGAGAATCATCAAGGCAACCGAGTACGCGCACAAGAGCGGTGCAGACGTGATCTGCCTGACCGACAGCGTGGAATCCCCGCTTGCCGCAAGCGCAGACCAGCTGCTGGTTGCGCAGAGCGATATGGCGTCCTTCGTGGATTCGCTGGTCGCCCCCTTGAGCGTGATCAACGCGCTTGTCGTAGCCGTTTCCCGCGTATGCCAGGAGCAGGTGACCGAGAGACTTCGCCACCTTGAGGTGCTGTGGGACGAATACGACATTTACGATAAAACCCAGCAGTAATGATGGAATACGGTGATTTTTCTCCCGTGCGCGTCGCCGTTGTGGGCGGCGGTGCTGCGGGTATGATGGCAGCGGTTTCTGCCGCCAATATGGGCGCGGCGGTCACTTTGTTTGAGCGAAACGATCGCCTTGGCAAAAAGCTGCGCATTACGGGCAAGGGCAGGTGCAACGTGACCAACGATTGTGGCAGGGATGAATTTTTGTCCAACGTGCCCACCAATCCGCGCTTTCTTTACAGTGCGCTGGCAGCCTTTTCCACCGCGGATACCAAGGCCTTTTTCGAGGATTTGGGCGTGCCGCTCAAGACTGAGCGTGGCAACCGCGTGTTTCCCGTGTCGGATAAGGCGATTGACGTGGTCAACGCCATGAAGCGTGCCGTGCTTGACGCGGGCGTCAAGGTCGTGTGCGAGAGAGTGAGCTCCTTGCTGATTGAAAACGATCGCGTTTGCGGTCTCTGCACCGATAAAAAATACGAGTTTGACCGCGTGATTATTTGCACGGGCGGCAAATCCTATCCGCTGACCGGTTCGGACGGCGACGGCTACAAGCTTGCCGCCGGAGCAGGGCACAACGTCACAAGGCTGATCCCCTCGCTGGTGCCTATCACCTGTGAGGACAAGGATTGCCGCGCCATGCAGGGGCTTTCCTTGCGCAACGTGGGTCTGACCGTCAAGGATAACGCAAGCGGCAAGGCGGTGTACCGCGATTTTGGCGAGATGATGTTCACGCATTTCGGCCTGACCGGTCCCATGATTCTGAGCGCATCTGCGCATCTGCCGGATATTGCGCCCGGAAAATACACAGCCTATATTGATCTCAAGCCCGCGCTGGACGAAAAAACGCTGGACACGCGCTTGCTTTCGGATTTTTCCAAATATCAGAACAAGGATTTTGTCAATAGCCTTGGCGACCTTTTGCCGCAGAAAATGATTGACGTGGCGGTTGCCCGCTCGGGCATTGATCCGCGAAAAAAGGTCAATTCCGTCACGGCCGAGGAGCGCCGTGCGCTGATCTCCCTGCTCAAGGGCTTTTCGGTCAAGCTGACCGGATTTCGGCCTATCGACGAGGCCATTGTGACCAAGGGTGGCGTGGACGTGCGCCAGATCAAGCCTGCCAGCATGGAATCCCGCCTTGTGTCGGGGCTTTATTTTGCGGGTGAGGTGCTGGACGTGGACGCTTATACCGGTGGCTTTAATTTGCAGATCGCGTTTTCTACGGGATTTTTAGCAGGACAGAGCGCAGCGACAGATTGACTAATATTGAAGGAGAATAACTATGATTCAGATTGCCATTGACGGACCGGGCGGAGCCGGTAAGACCACGCTTTCCAAGGCCATTGCCAAAAGACTCGGAATCGTTTACGTAGACACGGGTGCGATGTACCGCACCGTCGGTCTTTACGTGCGCGACCACGGCTTTTCCTGGGAAAATACCGCTGCCGTGATCTCTCTTTTGCCCGAAATCTGCATCGAGGTCAAGTTTGAGGACGGCGTGCAGAATATTTATCTCAACGGTGTCAATCCCGGTGACCGCATCCGCGAGCCCGAGATCTCCATGTATGCGTCGGGCGTTTCCAAGATCCCCGAGGTCAGAGCGTTTTTGCTGGAAACCCAGAAGGAGATCGCGCGCAAAAACAGCGTGATTATGGACGGCCGCGACATCGGCACGGTCATTCTGCCGAATGCAGATCTCAAGCTCTTCATGACCGCATCTCCCGAAACGCGCGCAAAGCGCCGCTACCTGGAGCTGATCGAGAAGGGACAGAACGTTACCTTGGAGCAGGTCATGGAAGAAATGCTGGCGCGCGACGCGCAGGACGCAGGCCGCGAGATCGCTCCCGCGATCCCCGCAGAGGACGCCATTATGTACGACAATTCCGGGCTGACCTTTGAGGAAAGCCTTGAGAGCCTGCTTGCCTTTATCAAGGAAAAGCTGGGCGATAAGCTCAACGATCTGTAAGATGAAGAGCGGATTTTATCGCGTATTCCACGGCGTGCTCCGCAAGCCGTTTTTGTGGCTGTTCCGCGTGCACGTGCACGGCGCAGAGAACGAGCCCGGCCCCGAGCAAGGCCCGTATATCATCTGCGGCAACCATACCGTATTTGCAGATCCCATCTTTCTGTGCAGTGCCACGCATAAGCAGCAGCCGCATTTCATGGCCAAAAAGGAGCTTTTCAGAATCCCTCTGTTAAACTGGCTGATCAAGGGGCTGGGTGCCTTTCCGGTTGACCGTAAAGGCGGTGACGTCTCTGCCATCAAGCGAAGCATTGCCATGCTGGAACAGGGCAAGTGCGTGGGCATTTTCCCGCAGGGACACCGCAACGTGGGGATAAATCCCAGAGAAACCGAGATCCATCACGGCATCGGCATGATCGCAAGCCGCACGCATGCAACCGTTCTGCCGTGCTACCTTTGCATGAAGGATTACAAATACAAGTTCGGTCGCAGGCTGGACATCGTGATCGGAGCCCCGATGACCTACGAGGAATATTCGGCGGGACTTTCGGGGAAGACCGAGTACGTGGCCATTACCGAAAAGGTGTTTGACCGCATCTGCACGCTCGGTGAGCAGTTTATGGGCAAGGAGCAGGACGCATGAAAAGGGAAGTCATCGTTGCAAAGCACGCAGGCTTTTGCTTTGGCGTTGGTAGGGCTGCCGACGCGGTAGAGCAAGAGATTGCCAATCATGCTCCCGGTGCGCGCATTTTTACGCTTGGTAAGCTGATTCATAACGATACCTACGTGTCCCGTCTGCAGGAGCAGGGTGTCGGCATTGCGAGCGAGGCGGATCTGGATCGGCTGTGCGCAGAGGCGTGCGAGAGTGCACCCGTCAAGGTGTTCGTGCGAGCGCACGGCATGACGCGGCAAACAGAGCAAAAGCTTTCCTGCCTGCAAGCAAAAAATCCGTATTTTTCCTTTGTGGATTGCACCTGCGTGTTCGTGCAAAAGATCCATAAAATCGTGGCAGAGCACAACAAGCCCGAGAACGTTCTGTTCGTGCTCGGCACCTCGGATCACCCCGAAGTCGTGGGCTTTTTGTCCCGCTTTGACGGTGAAAAAATCGTATTTTCGGACACCGAGGAGTTAGGACGCATTCTGACACCCGAAAAGTGGGAAAGGATATGCGCAAAAGTACCAATTATTGTTGCCCAAACAACACAAAAATTGGGCGAATGGTTGAAAACGAAAGAATTTCTCAAAAAACTATATACAAATCCGATAATTTTTGATACAATATGTAGTATCACGGAAATTCGCCAGAAAGAGGTTGCAAGCCTTGCCTGCGCGTGTGATTGCATGATTGTGATCGGAAGTCGGAGCAGTTCAAATTCGACAAAACTGTACCATATCAGCAAGAGTGCGTGCCGGGATACCTACCTGGTTGAAAGCGCTTCACAGCTTTCTGCGTATGGACCGTTTACTCACCAAAGGGTGGGGATCGCGGCAGGTGCCTCAACACCGCGCGATATAATTGAGGAGGTAGAAAAAACCATGAGCGAAGTTATTGAAAACTTTGAAGAGCTGTTGGAATCATCACTCAAAACTTTAAATACAGGAGATGTCGTTACCGGAACCGTTGAATACGTTACCGATGCAGAGATCCAGTTGGACCTCGGCGCAGGCGTTACGGGTTACATCAAGGCCGAGCAAGTTGATGATTCTCCCGAAAAGTTGACTGACAGATTCCACAAGGGTGACAAGGTAGATGCCTTTGTCATTCGCGTCAGTGACATCGAGGGAGTTGCTGAACTTTCCAAGAAGCGCGTTGATTCTGACAAGAACTGGTACAGAATCGTCGCAGCTAAGGACTCCGAGGAAGTGCTGGAGGGCACTGTTGTCGAAGTCGTTAAGGGTGGCGTCATCGTTTCCGTTGACAGCAACCGCGTGTTCGTACACGCATCTCAGACCGGCGTTCCCAAGGACGGCGACCTGAACACCATTCTGAACACTACCGTTAAGCTGAGAATCATCGAGATCCGCGAGGGCAAGAGAGCTAAGGGCTCCATTCGTCTGGTACAGAGAGACGAGCGCAAGGCTCGCGAGGAAGCTTTCTGGAACGAGATCGAGGAAGGCAAGACCTATACCGGCGTTGTGAAGAGCATGACCACCTACGGTGCATTTATTGACCTGGGCGGCGTTGACGGCATGGTTCACGCATCCGAGCTGTCCTGGAAGAGAATCAAGTCTCCCGCTGACGTTGTAGCAATCGGCGACGTGCTGACTGTTTTCGTCAAGAGCTTTGATAAGGAAAAGAAGAGAATTGCTCTGGGCTACAAGACCGCAGAGACCAATCCTTGGTATGTATTCACCCACACCTACGCTGAGGGTGACGTAGCAAGCGTCAAGATCGTCAGCATGATGCCCTTCGGTGCATTTGCAGAGATCGTTGACGGTGTAGACGGTCTGATCCACATTTCCCAGATCGCTATGACCAAGATCGCAAAGCCCGCAGACGTGCTTGAGATCGGCCAGATCGTTGACGCTAAGATCGTTGCTATCGACAACGAGAAGCAGAAGGTCAACCTGTCCATCCGCGCTCTTCTGGAGGAGGCTAAGGCAGAGCTTGAGGCTGCTCCTGCTGAGGAAGCAGAAGAGGTTCAGGACGCTGAGTAATCTTACATAAGCAAAAGTATCCGTGCACCGATTGGTGCACGGATGTTTTTTGCATTTTTTAGCAAAAAGCTCTTGACATCCGGGATGCGTTGTAGTATAATTTCTCTCGTTGTGAAATTTTACAGGGCGAAAGGATTTTGTGATGATTCAACAAAGATTGCATCCTCGGTTTGTCATACATCCACAAGACACGCTGCGCAAAGCAGGTGCGTTTGCCAAGAAGAACGTCGTACTGCTGATCGCGCTTGCATGTGCTGCCGTCACGTCGGTCATCGTGCCCCCGGACGCGGCTTATCTCGGTTATTTTGACCTCAAAACGCTGACCTGTCTGTTCTGTACGCTGGCTGTAGTGTGTGCGCTCAAGAATATCCGCTTTTTCACAGTGCTGGCACGTAAGATCGTGCAGTGCACAGGATCTTTGCGCATGGCGGTGCTGGCCTTGGTGTGGATCACCTTTATCGGCTCGATGCTGATCAGCAACGACATGGCGCTTCTGACCTTCCTGCCGCTCGGCTTTTTTGTGCTTAGCTATACCGGTATGCAGAAATATATGGCGTTCGTGTTCATCATGCAAAACATCGCAGCCAACCTCGGCGGCATGCTGACACCCTTCGGCAATCCGCAAAACCTTTACCTTTACAGCTTTTTTAATATCCCCACGGGTGAATTCATGAGCATTATGGCCATCCCGTTTGCAGCAGCCATCGCGCTGATTACCATTTGCTGTTTGTGCCTGCCCGGCATCAAGCTTGAAATGCCCGCAGAAGGGGAGAGCACGCTGCCCGTCGGCCGCACTGTCATCTATCTTGTGCTGTTCGCGCTTGCGCTTGTGGTGGTATTCCGCATCGTGCCTTATTGGCTTGGACTGATCGTGATCACGGCAGCCCTGCTGTTCTTGGACCGCAAGGCGCTTGCAGACGTGGACTACGGTTTGCTTGGCACGTTTGTCTGCTTCTTTGTGTTTGCCGGCAACATGGCGCGCATTCCCGCCGTCAGCACCTTGATGAGCGGCCTTTTGGAAAAGAACACGCTGATCTTCTCGGTGCTTTCCTGCCAGGTCATCAGTAACGTGCCCTCGGCCATTCTGCTCTCGCAGTTCACAGCCGATTATCCCGCGCTGCTCTTAGGCGTCAATATCGGCGGTGCAGGCACGCTGATCGCGTCCCTTGCCTCGCTGATCACATTCCGCGAGTACTGCGCGCACAATCCCGGCAAGGCAGGCTCGTATCTTGCCAAGTTCACAGCCTTCAACTTCGGCTTTGTCATCGTGCTCTGCGCCGTCGCATTGCTGATTCTGTAAATCATAGTCCGAATTCCAAAATCCTTTGGAATTCGGGCCTTTTCTTTTGCAAGGATATTTGCCCAAACCCCTTGAGAATTTCTTCAAAATATGTTATAATCAAAAAAAGTATGCTTTTTTGTAAGGAGTGTCACATGACTTATACCGAAGACGAAAAGTTACAGATTTACACCGATGCAACCGAGCCCGCGCCCTATGCGGTGCACGAATACTACCGCTCGCTCTCGCTGCTGCAAAAGATTCACGGCTACCGCGATGCGGATGCGCTGTACGAGCAGTACGCCAAGGAGCTTGACCGCCTTGAAAAGCAAGCGGCAAACGGAGCGAGCCACGAAAACGATGAGGTCAAGGCTTATCGCGCCAAGCAGCAGAAGAAGCGTAATCTGATCACCCTGCTTCTGTGCACCCTGTTCGGCCTTTCGCTCCTGACCTTTATTTTAGTGCTGATTCTGACGCCCAAGGGCTATATCCTGTGGCCTTGCCTGACACTTTGTTTGCTGGTGGGCGTGATCGTATATACCCAGGTCATCGGCCCTGCCATTCAAAGAGCAAAGGAAAAAAAGCAGCAGGAAAAGGAAAATCTAAAATAATTTTACTCAAAAACGGAACATTTTCGGAATTTTCGCGTCTATATAGATAAGGACGTGTCATTCCCATGATATCACATAGGAGGGGTCAACATGCCCGAGCTTTTATCCCCCGCGGGGAATTTTGAAAAACTCAAGGCGGCGCTGCTTTACGGTGCGGACGCCGTGTATTGCGCAGGACAGATGTTTGGCATGCGTTCTGCGGCAGATAACTTTACAAACGATCAACTCAAAGAAGCGGTGGAATATACCCACGCGCGCGGCAAAAAGCTGTACCTGACGGTCAACACCATGCCGCGCACCGCGGAATACCCGCTCTTGCGCAAATTTTTATATGAAATCAAGGACTTCGGCATTGACGCCATGATCGTAGCCGACATGGGCGTTTTGGCCACAGTCAAGGAAATTTTGCCCGATATGGAGATCCATATCTCCACGCAGGCAAGCATTATCAGCCCCGCGGCTGCATGCGCGTGGGCAGCGCTTGGCGCAAAGAGACTGGTGCTTGCGCGTGAGCTGAGCTTTTCCGAGATCGCGGCTATTCGCGCGGCTCTGCCTGCGGACGTAGAGCTGGAGGCCTTTGTGCACGGCTCGATGTGCGTTTCTTACAGCGGCAGATGCCTGCTCGCCAACGCGCTCAACGGCCGAGACGGCAATCGCGGCACCTGCTCGCAGCCATGCAGATGGAATTACGTGCTGGTGGAGGAAAAAAGGCCCGAAATGCCCATTCCGATCGAGCAGAACGAGCTTGGCACGTTTATCATGTCCTCCAAGGATATGTGCACCATTGATTGCATCCCGCAGCTGATGCAGAGCGGCATTGACTCCTTCAAGATCGAGGGCAGAATGAAGAGCGCGTACTATGCCGCCGTGGTCACCAACGTGTATCGTATGGCCATGGACGCCTATACGGCAGACCCCGAGAAATACGAATTCAATCCCGAGTGGCTTTCCGAACTGGAGAGCGTCTCTCACCGCACCTACGGCACGGGCTTTTATCTGGATGATCCCATGAACAATCCCCAGCTGCTTGGCGAGTGCGGATATATGCGCGAAAAGGCATATTTTGCAACGGCCGTGGAATATAATCAAGAGGAAGCAGATGCGCTGGCGGCGGCAGGCGTGCCCATGCAAACAAAGCAGGGAACCCTTTACCGCTTCGTGCAGAGAAACAAGGTCAGCACAGGCGAGGGCGCTGAGATTATCTCGCCCGGCAAGATCGGCCGCGGCTTTGACGTTTGCGAGCTTTATGCCGCGGACGGCACGGCCATTCCCGCAGCACCGCATCCTTCCATGATTTTCTGGTGCCGCGTACCCTTTGAAATACGCGAGGGCGACATCATGCGCGCAGGTAGCCCCAAGGGCTTTGACAAGCGCAGACCCGATTCGCTCTGATAGGAGATAAATGGGGATAAACCTGCTCAAATCGTTGCTTTACGGCATTCTTGAGGGCGTGACCGAATGGTTGCCTGTCAGTTCCACGGGGCATCTGATCCTGCTTGAGGATCTGCTTGCCTTAAACGTGGGAACGGACGTGCACCCGCAGTTTGACGCACAATTCTCGGAATTCTTTTTGGTTGCCATACAGCTTGGCGCGATTCTGGCGGTTGTCACCACCTATGCAAAGCGGCTGTTTCCCGTGAGGGAGAGTCGCGAGAAAAAGAAATTGGCGATCAGCCTTTGGTCGCGCGCCTTGGTGGGATGTATTCCCGCGGGGCTTGCGGGCGTTGTGCTGGATGAAGTATTGGAAAAGGTCACAGGCAAGGATATGGACGCTCTGTTATATACGTCCGCGGTCGTGGCCTGTATGCTGATCTTTTACGGTGTGCTGTTCATTGTCGTAGAAAAGATGCGTAAGGGCAAGATGCCGCGCGTGACCGAGCCGGAGCAAATGCCTTTTGCCACCGCACTTGGTGTGGGCGCGTTTCAGATGCTGTCGCTGATACCCGGCACGTCGCGCTCGGGCTCCACCATCCTTGGCGGTATGCTGCTGGGGCTTTCGCGCAAGGCGGCTGCAGAGTTTTCCTTTTTCATGGCTGTGCCGGTCATGCTCGGCGCGTCGGGGCTCAAGGCACTTGGCTTTGCTAAATTCCTGCTGCAGAATCATCTGCGCATGCCGTACGAGGCAGCGCTTGTTTTGCTGGTCGCAGGTGCGGTTGCGTACGTCACCTCGCGCCTGACCATCCGATTTCTGATGGATTTTTCCGCCCGCCACGGCTTTGCGCCGTTTGGCGTTTATCGCATTTTGCTTGGTGCGGCGGTGCTTTTGATGAGTTTACTTTAAGAGGTATTTATGATGGAAAGGCTTGTGATCCCGTATCCCATCATCGTGGAAGGGAAATATGATAAGATCAAGCTGTCCTCGATCGTCGAGGGGCAGATCATTTCCACGGGTGGATTCGGCGTATTCAAAAATTCGGAGATTGCAAGCCTTTTGCAAAGGCTTGCACAGCGCAGCATGATCATTGTGCTGACCGATAGCGACGGCGGCGGTAAGGTCATCCGCTCGCATATCTCGGGCCTGATCCCCAAGGACAGGCTGATCCAGCTGTATATCCCGCAGATCAAAGGCAAGGAGCGCCGCAAGCAAGCGCCGGGTGCACAAGGACTGCTTGGCGTGGAGGGTATGGATGCAGAGCTGCTTTACGACCTGCTTGCACCTTATGCCAAGGGAGATGCGGCCGAGCGTTACCGCGAAAATCCGCTCTCCAAGACCGATTTCTTTCTGGACGGCCTTTCGGGCGGTACGGACAGTAAAGCCCGCCGTGCAGAAATTGCAAAGGCCTGTGGCCTGCCCGCGGACATGACCGCCAACGCGCTGCTGGACGCTTTGCGATTGCTCTTGTCCTACGACGAATATCTTGCCTTGGTGGGAAGAGAACGGAGTGATGGCTGATGTTAAAGAATCTGACGGATAAATTGATCTGCCCCGTGTGCAAAAACGGCGTGCAGATCGAGGGAAAAGTGCTTTGCTGCCTGGGCGGCAAGCATAAATTTGACGTGGCCAAGGAGGGGTACGTCAACCTTGCCACGGGGCATATGCCCGGGGGCGACTCTAAGGAGGCCATTGCCGCAAGGACAAGCTTTCTGGGAAAAGGCTATTACGCGCCCGCCGCAGAGGTGCTGGAGCAGGTGGTGCATGACTATTTGCCAAAGGGAGCAGCGTTGATCGACGCAGGCTGTGGGCAAGGGTGGTATTCCAACCGCATAGCAGAGCAGGGATACCGCATGCTGGGCTTTGACCTTTCCAAATTCGGCTGCGCGCGTGCCGCCAAAGATGCAAGCCTGCAAGGGCTTGACAACGCGGCCTATGCCGTGGCTTCGGTATATACCATGCCGGTGTCCGACGCGTGCGCTGACGGAGTGCTCAATATCTTCGCGCCCTGTGCCGAGCAGGAATACGCCCGCGTGTTGAAGGATGGCGGATACTTATTCCTTTTGGGAGCGGGCAAGCAGCATCTGATGGGGCTTAAGCGCGCCATGTACGAAAACACCTATGAAAATGCCGAGCGCGCCGACCTGCCCACAACGCTTTCGTTGGTGGAAACAAGACGCGCGACCTTTGAGATCACGGTCAAGGGGCAGGATGACATCGAGGCGCTGTTTTCCATGACGCCCTACTACTGGCGCACAAGCCAAGACGACAAGGCAAAGCTGCAAGCCTTGGACACCTTAACGACAGAGGTGGACATGCTGCTTTATATCTACAGAAAATAAACCAAAGGATGTGATAGATCATGAAATTTTCACTTTGCATTCCCATGTATAACGAGTCGAGCATCATCGAGGACACCGCGCGTCAGCTGTCCGACTATATGCAGGCGAATTTTGACGATTACGAGATCATTTTCTCCAACGACGGCTCCAAGGACGGCTGTGACAAGCTGGTAGAGCAGATGCACCTGCCTTGCGTGCGCGTCGTGGGCTACGAGCAGAATCGCGGCAAGGGCTACGCTGTCCGTACCGCAATGCTTGCTGCCAAGGGCGACTACGTCATGTTCACCGACGCCGACCTTGCCTATGGCACCGACGTGATCGCGCGCGTGCGCGACGCGTTTTTGGAGCATCCCGAGGCGGATATGGTCATCGGATCGCGCAACCTCTCCAAGGATGGCTACGAGGGCTATACCCCCATCCGTAAGCTGGCCAGCAAGACCTATATCAAGGTGCTTTGCCTGGCAGGCGGCTTCAAGCTGTCCGACTCCCAGTGCGGCTGTAAGGCGTTTACGGGCGACGCGGTCAAAAAGATCTTCCCGAGATGTGAGGTGGATCGCTTCGCCTTTGATTTTGAGGCCATTTTGTGGGCGGTCAAGTACGGCATGACCATTCACGAAATCCCGGTCAAGATCATCAATCACCGCGAGTCGTCGGTCAACTTGGTGCGTGATACGCTCAAGATGCTGCGCGACCTTGCCAAGATGAAGAGAAGAATCAAAAAAGCAAAAATCTGAATATAGTAAAAAAATGAAAGGAGGCAATCGCCATGAAAAAAACGATCACGATTTTACTTCTGACCGCGCTTTGTATGACGGTCTTAACCTCCTGTGACGTGGGCAACGGCCTTGTTGCCGAGCTGTTTGAAGGCATTCGGAATGAATATGATTACGGCTACGTTGAGCCACCGGTAGACGTATATGAATCGGAATACGTTGCGATCGATCCGATCGAGCCTTGGGGGACGGTTGAAATCCAGACCACGCCGCCTTATGAGATCGAAACGGAATACGGTACGGCTTGGAATACCACGTCACCCCCGGAAACTGAGCCCGTATATACCGACATAGGATTTGAGCTGAATGCTTTGCCCCATCATACTGCTCCGATCAAGCTTCTTTTGCCGATGAATTCGATTACGTTAGAGGACTGGCAGGAACTTGATTGCGCATATTATCACGACGTTTTTGATCAAAACAATTTAGTTGCCAACCAAGGAGAGTTGACGGAGCAGGACGGCTTTGTCATGTACATGGCTGCGGACACCAACTTTGTATACTTTGCATTTGCGGTCAATGATGAAACGCTCGTGGAATCTGAAGATAATTCGTTCAACTCAGATAGTTTTCCAACACTCGGAGATCATTTTACAATCTCATTGGATATTGGCGGACTTGGTCAAGAGGAAGGGGCGCCTGCACCCGTGCAGTATTCTTTTGGTCCGCATCCGCGTGGGGTGATCTACGTGGGAGCGACCTTTGACGGAGAGGATACTCAAAATACCCGATTTGCCACCTCGGACGGTGGTGATTCCTTCGATGTGATGGGTGGCACACGTACCAATAACGGTGTCCGCAAGGAATTTAACAATCAGGTTGGCTGGCGCACGGAATTTGTCATCCATTGGGTAGTGCTGCTTGACCATTTGAAGCAAAATTACGGTGAAAGCTTTTCCAAAGAGGATCTGAACTTTGATGATTTGCTTACCGTGATGAATATTACGTATGTGGACGTGGACAGTGACGGTAACGTAGTGAAATCCTATCGTGTTGCATATCCGTTGCAGTTTTCGATTTCCGCATATCAAACAAGTGTATTGCCCGTAAACTAAATGAAAAGGAGGCAATCGCCATGAAAAAAGCGATCACGATTTTACTTCTGACCGTGCTTTGTATGACGGTCTTAACCTCCTGTGACACAAGAGGCGGCCTTGTGGCCGAGCTGTTCGGAGGGACTGATCGCGCGGATGAACATCTCTATCCGCCCGAAGATTGTATCGAAGAGCCTATTGATCCTATCCCGCCCGTAGAAATCCAAACCACGCAAAATTCTTACGTGACGACCGAGCCGCCCGAGACGGGCTGTGATTGCGGTCAATGCGACCTTGATGCACCCGACGAGCCTCGGCCAACGCATAGATTCAGCATTTATACGTTGGTTGCCGTGGTCAACGGTGAGCAGATTGTAGGTCGCTACTTTACGTCGGAGAACAGTCACGAATGGAATGGTCAGGCTGACGTGGACGACAGCATTTCCGCGCTGATCGTGCGAGGGTGCTGGCGTTGCCCTGAAAAGGGGGCGATATTGGGTTATTCAATCGACGGCGGCGAAATTCTGTACGATGAAAGCTTTGTGACAAGAGCAAATGGCGAATGGACGATCAACGGTACGTCAGAGCTCAACTACTGTGATATCGTGATCCCGGTATCTGAGCTTTCTCCGGGAAGCCATACCGTGACCTGCTATGCACGCGCAACCAATGAGCAGGGAGAATATACCATGCAGATGATCGAATTTGTGGTCAACCGCACGGATACGACTTCAGAGCTTCCAACTTTGGAAACGTGTGGCTTTATTGGGATAACGCTGCACACACCAAATGGAAAGTCTGCACCGCTGATGACCTTTGGGGAGCTGAAGGACTGGAATGGCGTATTGGATCTCAGAGAGGAGCTTCGGGAGTGGGAGAGCATGTTGAATGCTGAAGACTTTACACAGGGAGAGCTTCGTTTCCGAGGATACGCTACGTATGACGTTATGCCGCATGTGACCTATTACTTAACAGTGATGACTTGGTATGGGGATACAGGTATACACAGCGAACCGATCAGCATCGTCACGCCCGATGCATCCGACGTTGCATTGATCGGTATGAAGTATGAGAAGCGCATGACCGTGTTCGAATTTACCGTACCCGTTGAGGCGTTGTGGAATACCGGGGATACGATTTATCTGAGCGGCGTAGTTCCGATTGATGCCCTGATAGGAGAGAACGCTCCGGTGATCTATGAGCAGCAAATCAACGTTTTGATGCCACAGCCCGAGATCGAAACCGAGATCGCGGAAGAAACGCAGGAATAAAGGAGGTACCTATGAAAAGAATCTCATTGTTCTTTTTGATAGCCTGTTTATGCTGCAGTTTTGTAGCATGCGATATGGGTAACGGCCTTGTTGCCGAGCTGATAGGAGACTTGAAGGAACAGGGGAATCACGTTATTGTCGAGCCCTCTGTGGGCCTTGAGGAATCTGAAATTGTTGCAATCGATCCGATCGAGCCGTGGGGAACTGTTGAGGTGGAAACCACCCCGCCCGTTGAATATCCCGCCACCGATCCCGTGCCGGAGACGCAAGAGCCGCAGACCACCGGGGATTACGGATCGGACGTCGAGGTGCCCAAGCTGATGGGTTACGGATACCTGTACGTGGAGGGTGTGTATAAGACAGATGGCTCCCGAGAGCCCGAAACCGAGATTTTGCTTGACGAGGAGCAGCTGGAGGACTGGGATGGCTTTGTCCACATCGATGAGTCTCTTGAATGCATTCGCATCGTGGGATACGCGGGCTATAACAGATCGGATGATATGAATTTTTATTACTGGTTGAATATCTCGACCAAAAAGCATTTTGAGTACGTTACCACCTTTGAGCCCGATGCGGCAACGCTTGATAAGATCAAGGAAATGGGCGCGGACTATCCCGTCGGCTTTATCGTGACCGTGCCGACCGAGATGCTGGAGCCCGGCATCAATGGACTTACACTGCTGGCCGATCCGATCGGCGCGTTGATTGACGGCTGGGTATTCCATGATGATTTCGAGATTGAAATGTTTACCACCGTGCCCGAGACCGAGGAGGTGCCGGTGGAGGATCCGATCATAGATTGATCAGCCTGAAAAGGAGGAAAAAAGATGAAGAAAAGACTGTTTGCTTTTGCTCTGGCAGCGCTTTTGCTGTGTACGATGCTTGCCTCTTGTGACGTGGGCAACGGCCTTGTAGGCGAGCTGCTTGCCGATTACGAGGGCGAGCTTGACCTGGGTGCACTGCTTGACCGAATCGTGGGCAATGATGCCACGATTGGCGTGCCCGAGGGAGACGTGCTCGAAGGACATCCCGAGGTGGAAACCGATATTGAAGTAGAGTGGGCAGAGGATATGACCGAGGTTTGGACCGAGGGCTATTGGGGTGATGAAACCGTGTCGTACGAAACCTGGATAGAGGAGACATGGCCCGTGGATATTGAAGTCGATACCACCGAGATTGCTTGGGAAACCGAGATTCCCGTGGATCCCATGCCTTCCTTGCAGGACGTGCTGATCATGGACGGTGACCTTGGCGATTGGCGTGCCAACAACTGGCTGCCCTATTGGGGTGCGTACTTTGGCGCGGACACTCTGGACGCATGGCTCGGCGAGGTTGGCGAGGCCGACGGCTTTACCATGATGGTGACCTGCGATTTGGAATACGTTTACATGGCGTTTGACGTCAACGATACCACCATCAGAGCTTGCGAGAACGGTACGTATCAGGGCGATGCGTTCCAGATCCAGCTGGATCTTGGCGGCATTTGCGGCGAGAGCGGCATGTACGAGCGCGGCGTATTCTATTCGTTCGGCCTGCAAGAGGACGGCTCTGCGCACGTCACCGTGCAGTGCATCACGTCGGACGCTGCGGCTTCCGTGGACTACGTCATGAGCTCGCAGGACCAGGCAATCGGCGGCTTGATGGGCGCTACCAAGGTGCGCGAGGATGGCTCCGGCTGGACTGCCGAGATTGCGATCCCGTGGGAAAATCTGCTCTTTGATTTGATCGCCAAGCTGGGAATCAACGATCTGGACGATCTCAAGATCGATTCGGACAACGTCAAGGCAGTCATGTTGGTCTGCTATCTGGATTATGATCAGGATGGCGTGATCACGGGTGCTTGGGGTACTTCCAAGGTAAAGGGCTCGTTGGTCACGGGTGAGGGCTGGTATCCCGAAAACGGCGGCATCACGCTTTGGTTTGATCCGGGCGACATGCGTGTCGAGAGCTTTGACATTGAGGACGCAATTTACAATTACGTGGAATAATTCCGATGAATAAAGAGAACCCGCACCTGCAAAAGCAGGTGCGGGTCTTTTGTTATCTGTGCCTTCTCGGCTTTGCCGCGATTTTGCCCTTGATCTGCGCGGTCAATACGGCCGAAGCGCAAAACAGGGCAACCAGTCCTGCACGAAGACCTAACGACGCGCCAAGACCAAGCCCCAGCGTCAATGATTGCCGCAGCTCACCGCCGAAAAACAGCCCCAGCAAAAGCCCAAGCCCTACGTAAATGCAAGCGCAGAGCAAGGAGCAGGGAAGAATGGCTGAGTTGCATCTAAGGCCCACGCCAAGGCCGCCAAGCAGGCAAGAAAGCACCATCGCGCCAAAGCCCAGCGGCAAAATCAGCGCATCCGGATCGGGGGAAACATACGCAACCAGCGCGCCAAGCAACAATGACGCAAGCCCACCCGACGCGCAGAGCACCATACCCCATAACGCCCCGGATGCAAAGCTGTCGCTGCTTTGCGCCCTCTCGGCTTTGTGTGCGCGTGCGGGAAGGATCCCTTTGACCGATCTGTTCATAAAAAAACGCCTCCGTATCCATAATATTACCGTATTTGGTAATACTATATGAGTACGGAGCCGCTTTTATGTTTGGGAAATCCCAATTACTTCTGTGCGTCCTCTGCCTTGACGTCCACCTTGCTGATCGCGCTCTTGAGCAGGCGGATCTTGGTGCGGTCGTGGCTGGTCTCGATCACAACAGTTTCGTCTCTGATGCTGATGACCTTACCGATGATGCCGCCGATGGTGGTGATCTCGTCACCTACAGACAGGCTGTTACGCATTTCGTTGATTTCCTTTTCCTGCTTCTTCTGAGGACGGATCATAAAGAAATAGAAGAACACGCCAACGCCGAGCACCATAACGATGGTCATGATGATCTGGCCTGCGCCTTCACCGCCAAGCAGATTGGTTAATGCCGAAAAATTCATTTTTTATCCTCCATTGAGAGTTTTCACATACACAATTATTATATCCCAAAATTTTCCGAAAGTCAAGCCGAAAACGAAAAAGGTGCAAATAATTCATATCATGTTAATAAACGTGTGCTATTATGTAACGTGATGTATTATGTCAACACCTTGTTACGGAGGGAAAATATATGAAAAAAGATAAATGTCCTCCTTGCAAAAAGACTTCCATCGGCGGCCAGGCCCTGATGGAGGGTATCATGATGCGAGGACCCAAGAAAACCGCCATGGCTGTGCGCAATCCCGAGGGCGAAATCGTCATGGAGATCAGACACAACGACACCAAAATTCCGCTGATTGCCAAAATCCCCGTCGTGCGCGGCGTGTATAATTTCGCTATGTCCATGATTCAGGGCTATAAGTGCCTGATGCGCTCGGCAGAGATTTCCGGTCTTGAAGAGGCGGAAGAGGAAATGCGTCGCGAGGCCGAGGCAAAAAAGGTCGCAAAGGCTGCCAAAAAAGCAGCAAAGAAGGGCGAAGCACCTGCTGCCGAACCCGTAGGGGCGAATCACGATTCGCCCGCAGAGCAGGCACCCGAACCCGTAGGGACGAATCACGATTCGCCCGCAGAGCAGGTATCCGTTATCGAGGAAAAAAAGGAAAAGAAAAAGGTCGACAGTGTATCCGTGACCACCACGCTTTTCATGATCATTGGCGTCGTGCTTGGCGTAGGTTTGGCTATCCTGCTGTTCAAATTCGTGCCCACCGCGCTCTACGACCTGTTTGTTTGGCTGATCCCCGCGCTCAAGCCCGCAAACGTTGTGCTGGAGTCGCTGATCCGCTCAATGGTGGAAGGCGTCTTCAAGATCGCCATCGTTGTCGGCTACATGGCTGCCGTTTCCTTGATGAAGGAGATCCGCCGCACCTTCCGGTACCACGGTGCAGAGCATAAGTCCATCTTCTGCTACGAGGCAGGACTTGAGCTGACCGTGGAAAACGTGCGCAAGCAGAGAAGATTCCACCCTCGCTGCGGCACCTCGTTCCTCATTTTGATGGTGCTGGTCAACGTGTTCGTGTCCTTCTTTATCGAGCCCTCGTTTATCGCTGTTTTCGGCGGCACCATGAAAGAAATTCTCGGCCCCATTCACGGTGTGCTTCCCACGCTGGTACGTACCGGCATATCCTTAATATTGCTCCCCTTGGTTATGGGCATCGGCTACGAGCTGCTCAAGCTGGCAGGCAGATACGACAACTTCCTGACCAGACTGATCTCTCTGCCGGGTGTTTGGCTGCAGCACATCACCGTGCTTGAGCCGGACGACGGCATGATCGAGTGCGCGATTGCCGCCATCAAGGAGGTCATTCCCGAGGACGAGAGCGACAAGTGGTAAACCGTACATTAAAGGAGGATTGAATCATGAGAATTATTTGCTGTAACGACTATGCTGAAATGTCCAAGGTCGGCGCCGGCATGGTTGCCGACGTGATCCAAAATAAGCCCGCCTGCGTGCTGGGACTTGCCACCGGCTCCACCCCCGAGGGACTGTATGCCGAGCTGATCTCCATGTGCGGCAAGGGTGAACTGGATTTTTCGGCTGTCACCACGGTCAATCTGGACGAATATTATCCCATCTCGCCCGAAAACGAGCAGAGCTACCGCTATTTTATGAATACCAAGCTGTTTGACCACGTCAATATCGACAAGGCCAACACCTACGTGCCGGACGGCAGCGCACCCGACGCCGCAGCCGAAGCTGCAAGATACGAGGCGTTCGTGCGCGGACTTGGCGGCGCGGATATTCAGATTCTCGGCATTGGCCGCAACGGCCACATCGCGTTCAACGAGCCTGCCGAGGCGCTGTATCCCGCAACCCACGTCACGGGTTTGACCGAGGATACCATCGATGCAAACGCACGCTTCTTTGAAAGCATTGATCAGGTTCCCACCAAGGCGCTGACCATGGGCATGGGTACCATTCTGTCCGCAAAAAAGATCATCATTCTGGCAAACGGCAAGGGCAAGCACGAGGCCGTCAAGGCAATGCTTGCGGGAAAGGTGACCACCTCTTGCCCCGCGTCCTTCCTCAACCTGCACGCTGACGTCACGCTGATCTGCGACCGCGACGCATACGAGGGCTGATATGAGCACCGAGCAAATCAAAGTCCAGGCGTCCTTGGCAGCAGAGCAGCTGTTGGACGCAGCAAACTACAAGCCGGGGCAGATCTTGGTGGTGGGCTGCTCGTCGTCCGAAATTGCAGGCGGCAGCATCGGCCACGCATCTGCACCCGAGGTGGCAGACGCGGTTTATCAGGTCATTTCCGAGGCCTGCGCGGCACGCGGAATTTATCTGGCGGCACAGTGCTGCGAGCACCTCAACCGTGCGCTGATCGTGGAAAGAGCCTGCGCCGAGCAGTACGGCCTTGAGGAGGTCTGCGTCATTCCGCAGCCAAAGGCAGGCGGCTCGTTTGCCACCGCTGCGTGGGCGAATATGCAAGAGCCCTGCGCGGTGGAATCCATCAAGGCACACGCAGGCATGGATATCGGCGGCACGCTGATCGGCATGCATTTGCGCAGCGTGGCGGTGCCCGTGAGAATCCCGCAGAACACCATCGGGCAGGCAAGCGTGCTGTGCGCGCGTACCCGTCCCAAATTCGTGGGAGGCAGCCGCGCGGTGTATCCCGAGAGTGACAGAAGATGAATTTTCTGTAAATAATACGGGGAATCTATTGAAACTTACCTTGGGTAAGATTGTAAAATGAGGTTGTTACACACCGTAGCAACCCATTTTTACTTTGAAAGAGGACGTTATCATGAAAATGAAAGAGATCTGCGAGCGCTCGGGCTTGACCGAGCGTGCCGTGCGACTATATTGCGAGCGGGGGCTGGTGCACCCGGAAAAATATTCGGAAAGGGGCAGGGAATACTTAGTCTTTTCGGATCACAACCTGCGCGAGCTGGCCATTATTTCCGAGCTGCGCCGTGCCGATTTTTCGCTGGACGAGATCGCGCTCATGCTGGAGAATCCCGAGAAGTGCGGTGACGTACTGGCAAGCTGGCGCGGCCGCGTGACAGAGCAGAATATGCGTCTTTCGCAGGCCAAGGAAAAGCTGGCAGAGCTTTCCACGCAGGAAAGTCTGACCGCCGAAAAGATTGCCGAGCAGCTGGGGGCAAAGATCACCGCCCACGGCGCAGCGCCCTATCACGGAGAGACCTTTGCGGAATTTTGTGAACGCAACCCTTGGGAGGAAATGGAATATTCTGCAGAGATGCAGCAAATCAGCCAAAGAAACGAGAAGCGCGAGCAATTCGGCAAACGCTTTTTGCTCATCTACTGCATTATCATGGGCGCAACCACGCTACTGAGCGCCCTTATCAACCTGCTCTCGTCCGGCTCAATTTTGTCCGGTGTGGTCAACGTTGCGGTGTTTGTCCTGCTGATCACGTATCTGCTGCGCGGCGCTACGTGGGCGCGCGTGGTGGCCATCATCCGCCATATTCTCGGCGTGTTTTCGGGACTTTGGCGCATTCAGGATCTGTTGCCCGGTGCGCGCATCGGCATTGAATACGAAACGGCTATGGATGGCACCGTGACCTTTACCGAGCAGCTCATGCCCCAAGGACTCGGCATCCTGCTGACAAGCCTGATGATCCTTGCCGTCGCCCTGGATGGCGTGTGCATCTATATGCTTTGGTTTCATAAGGGCGTCAAGGACTATTTGTACGAAAGAAGCATGTAAAGCGCGCTACGCGCGCCCCGCACCGTGCGTTTTGTGCAGGTTTTTTGTCGCTTGGTGCAAAAAATATTGCATTTCCAAAATTTTCGATTATAATGTTCGTAGGATAAAATCCGATAATATCGATTTTTTAAGGAGATTTTGAAAAATGAAAAAGAACAACAAGGGCTTTTCGCTCGTTGAACTGATCGTTGTTATTGCTATCATGGCTATCCTCGCCGCTGTTGCAATTCCTACTTTTGCCGGCTTTATCACTAAGGCAAACCAGGCTGCTGACGAAAGCTTTGCAAATGACATCGAGTATGCTGTTGAACTTGCACTGGCAGCTGAAAACGTTACCGTTACACGTATCAACGTCGTGATGGATTCTACTAGCAAGAAGGTTGAAACTGTGACTTACATTGTTGGTTCTACCGAATATCTTGTAATGGGTACTAAGGCTAACACTACTGCTGCGGATACAGACATTCAGGCAATGATCGAGGGTTCTCTTGATAAGAACTACGAACTCAAGAGCATCACTTCCGGCACTTTCAATGACGGTATTGTTTATATCTCCATTGAGAGTGGTACGTAATAAAATAACAAATTATTACATTAACTACATAAACAGAGAAGACTCATACGAGTCTTCGCTGTTTTTTTATCCCCAAAAGACTTGTAGCCGACCTGCCGAAAGCGTGCCCTTTGACGTCGCAAAAAGTCAAAAGGCATATAATAGGTATAGATAATAACGAGATATTCTGATATATATAATCGTAGAGATCGCAAAAATGGCGTTTCGTGCAAGCAACGCGCCCGTTGGTGAAAAGGGGATTGTAAAAAAAAATTATTTAAGTATAATAGAATGGAATAATCATGGGGGCATTTTGAAATTTTCGCCAAATTTGTGCGAAATAATCAAAGTTAGCAACACATGATTACTACTAAAAGAGACTCCTGTGAAAAAACAGGGGTTCCAATCGCGAGACTTGCAAAAGCCTTGCACACGTTAGCATGACACCCGATCATGCTAATAAGCTTACGAAAAATAATTTAATTTTTAAGGAGAAACAAGAAGATGAGAAACAACAAAGGATTTTCCCTCGTTGAACTGATCGTGGTAATCGCCATTATGGCGGTACTCGCAAGCGTCGCTGTCATCGGCGTCAGCGTCTATATCCCTAAGGCACAAGAGGCTGCGGATAACGAGCTTTTGAACATCATGACCGACGCGCTCACTGCCGCTTGCCTAAGCGAAGGTATCGATCCCGCAGACGTACGTGCAGAGATCGCAATACAGTCGGACGGATCGCTGAAGACCGAAAACGGAAAATTTGTTATAGCATTGAAAACCGCAGACGGTAACGACCTTGCAGAGAAAACCAATGCAGCATTAACCGACCTTTTCAATCAGGTCGTTGATGCTACCGAAACCTTCAAGCTCCTCAATAGCGGTTTCGCATTTTTCAATGGTACAAGCTTCAGCTGGAAAGGCACCACCGGATTGGCCTTGACCTACCCATTCAAAGGCAAAGAGTACATTGTTGATCCTACCGACAGAACCGCATTGCTCGGCTCCATTTTTGCAGACTCCAACGTAATGACCCCCGGAGATCTTGTCACCAACGTGGATGCTGTGGTTGACTTTGCAGCAGGTATGGTTGACACGAATAGCCTGTTGGCTGGACTTGTGAATGAACCATCCTTCCAAGAAATCTTTGCAGCTATGTATCCCGGTTTGGATATTAACGACCCCAATAACAATGAGCAGAAAATGAGCGCGCTGGTGGTTTATACCGCTCAAAATTCGCAGGATCTGGACAATCAGGACGTTTATAATGCGATTCTTGCCGAAAAGGGCGGCTATGGCTACATTCTCTATGTAAACAGCAACGACACGCAGGACGTTACAACCGTGGCAATGCATTATGCATTGGGTTTGGCATGGGCAAAGGAGACCGGCTACGAATATAACGATGACCCCAGCAAACTGTTTGATGCGATGTCAGATACCAAAGAAGTTGAAGACGAAAAGGGTAATTCCAAAACAGAGTACAGTGATTTTGTCAAATGGATGGAAAACCCTGCAAACCGAGACAAGATTATGAATGCCATGAACGGCTACAAGGGGGCTATGAATATCATCGGTAGCAATTCCAATAACATCACGGGAGACGATCTCTTGGACGAAAACGGAGATTATGTGGGCTTTGGAGTTTATGAAGACTTGATCGAAAAAGTAATAGGTCAAGATTAACTTTTATATATGGAGGATACAATATGAATTTCAGCAAATGGATACGTACCGCACTTGCACTGACCCTTGTGTTTTCAATGCTTGCGCCTGCTTTTAGCGACTTACCGTTCGATCTGCCTTCTCTGGGTGTTTTGGATGTTCATGCGGAGGAGTCGACTGATCAAACTATTAAAACGAATGTTTCTTGGTCAACCGACTGCGTGCTCTCCACTAATTACACTGGTACCGGTGGGAAACAGCAATATTATCTTGTTTTAGAAAATGAAAATACGGCAGCAAAAGAAGGTTTATTCTCGGATGTTTTCGATTATGAGATCGTTGCACGTCAGCCGGCAACAGCAGATGGCTACGGTACGACCAATACGGTAATATATAGCGTTGACAACGGCACGGAGACGTTTGAGTTTAAAAATATTAAGACAGCTGGTAATAGTAATCCAAGCGGAATCTATCTGAGGCTGACCCCAAAGAAGAATGCGACCATCAATCTTTCATTTTCGTGTGAGGCTGCTAAGGAGGTATATTGCTATTACTATTGGACAGATCCGTCCACATCTACCACTCATTACTACGACTTTATTTCCCAAACTGAACTAACTACCGCAAAATCCTATAATACATCCGAAAAGAGTGTCTCTAATGTGTCACACGAAGTATATGCGGCCACGGAAAAGCCGGGATATATCGAGATTAGTCTTGAAAACTCCTCAGCGAAAGCAGTAAAATCAATGACCCTTACCATCAACAGCGTCGTTGAAAAAGCGGATTCTGTCATGGTGAATGCTGTGCCTGAAGACGCGAATACAGGCAGCGTAACTTTAAGAGATTATGAGAAATGGGGAGACCTTAACTCGCAGATCTATACAGAAATCGACAGTGGCACAAAGGTAAAAATAGGCCACAAGGTAATGGTTTATGCAAATTGTGCAAAGGGCTATGAGTTTGAAGGTTTCTATGATAAAGAAAGTGGCGACCTGATTACCACGGAAGACTATTATGGTAAGGAAATTAAGACGGCTGATGATAAAATCGACTTGGTTGCCCGTTTTTATAAGGCCGCGTCGGTGTATTTTGAACATGTTCCTACGATTAATGTCGACGTAGACGGAACTTATTCGGTTCATTCAGAAAAAGAAGGTACTCAACTGGGAGAAGTTACAGGTACCTCTCGTTTGTTAGAGCACACCGGGAGAACCACCGATACTGTCTGGCTGCGAGCATGGCCAAATTCCGACAGAAACGCAGTCTTCGCAGGTTGGTACGTAGGCGAAGCCTATAATCAAAATGGTGGAAGTGCTTCTGTAGCTTCCGGATTAGAGTGGCTGAATAATGCCGAACTGATCTCCATGGAGCGTGTGATCTCGGTGAATTTGGGGCAGTATGAGGGTAAGACTATTTCACCTATCTATATAAGATCCGCAGGCGGCACTTCGGCTACGTTTGTGAAACCCACTGACGGTGGCAGCTTCTATTATGACAATTCGAATAATAGTACAGATGATAGAACGCAGGTTACAGGCAATGTGACGTTGGCCATACCGATCGTTAATTCGAATGCTTGGGGGCAGTCGGCGCAGGATGTGTTGATATATGCGGTTCCGAATACCGACTATGAGTTTGTAGGCTGGAAGGATTTGACTACAGGAGAAATGCTCCCCGGTGGCGAGAGTTGTATGATCACCCTTGGTGCGATCAACGGTCATCAGTTCACTGCCATCTTTGAAAAGATCGGAGACGTTTACAAGGATTTCGAGTATGTTGAGCATGGCTCTTATACGGTCAACGGAACCACGGTGCCTTCTACAGGCTTGCATAGCGGCACGGGACCAAGCGGTAGCTTTACCCTGCAGGCAACGCCCGACTCCCTCTATAAATTTGTCAAGTGGGTGAATGCAGATGGCTTGGAGGTAAGCCGCGCCAATCCTTACGTGCTGCCTGTGGGTGATGCGGCAGTTAAGCCCGTGTTTGAATATAATGGTTCGGAGATCACTCTGAATGCTCCTGTGCGCGGCAGCTATACCGTTACGGTAGATGAAACGACCTATACTATGCAGCCGGGCAGCGCTGCGCAGAAGCTTACTTTGGATAAAGATACGCAATTCACCTTGAACGCAACCGTTCCTACAGGCTACGTGTTCTACTATTGGGCAAACGGTAGCTCCCGTATTTCGTCAAGTGCATCTTATACGGGCACGTTGCCTGCGAATGCGCAGCTCAACGCGGTGTTTGTGCAGAGCGGTGCTGCGAGGTATAACGTAGGCGACGGCATCAGTTACGCATACCTTGATGAGGCAATCACCGCTGCAGGCAGCAGTGGTACGATTACCGTGATTAATGGCGGTAATGTGTACGGTTCTGACGGACGGACAACGTTTACGATTCCCGCGGGCGTTACGTTGTTGGTGCCGCATGCTAACGGTATGATAGCTGACAGTAGTAATTTTGCTTACGCATGCGTAACACATACAACCTCTACAAGCGTCAGTAACCCGGCAGCCCCCGGTGACAGCAATACTTTCCTGAAGCTGACCGTTCCTTCCGGAACTACTATCAACGTAAATGGCCTTATGGCTGTAGGCGGTACCGTTTCGGGTACAGGTATGATCACGGGTGCACACTCTGACGTGTATTTGGCAAACGGTGCGACGATCAACGTAGGTGATGGTGCAGCATATAATAGCGGAAAGCTTTCCTCCTGCGGATTTATCTACGGCGATGGTACCGTCAACGTAAAGAAGGGCGGCAGAATGTACGTGCCGTTTACCATCAATGACTTTAAGGGCGGCGGATACACCGTAGGCGTTACCAGCCAGGTTGCAGATAAAAACACTATTACTGTTAGCCCCGAAATCACCCATCCTTCCGGCGAAGCGGTACTCATGCCCTTTATCCGCTATTCCGTAATGGCTGTACAGTGTAAGCAGGTGGTCAATTATGGTGGCTACGTAGATGCTTACGTAGATCTCTATGCCGGTGGCGATCATAACTATTCCAGAATTACACTTATTGGGGAATATGATACGAGTTACATGCAGTGCCTGATCCGACTTCACGAGGGCGCAACCGCTACCATTGAATATTCCAAAACTAACGTAATCGAGAACGTTGGCAGAACCAAAATCACGTTGGACGGTAATACGGAGTTTGGATACTTTTCCATCTATTTGAACGCCCAAGGCGTCGTAAAGGCAACTATCAACACGAGCAGTCTTACGTTCCCTGTTCCTTATAACTATGACGTAGTGGTGAATAGCGGCACCTTTACCATCACAAATAGTATGATGCTTCTGCCCGGTGCCACCCTGACTGTCAATGAGGGTGCAACCATGAACGTGAACGCCAAAGTGACGGTGTTTGACGGTTTGCAGGACTATACCGCAGTCCGTAATATGGGCAGTACAGAAACAGGCGGCGGAAATACCGGCAACAAGTTTATTTTCCATTCTGCTTTTGCGAACGATAGCCGTATCGATTCTGCGACCACTGCCTTTATGGCAGCCGGCTCTGTTGGTTCGCAAAGCCCGTATCCTACAACTCAGCAATTGCAGAATGCAGGTTTGAGCGGCTCTGCACAGTTGATCGTTAACGGTACGTTGAATCTCAACAGCGGCGCGTTTGGTGGCTTGATTCAGTCTACCTCGAATACCGGTAAGATCGTGGTCGCATCCGGTTTTAC
The DNA here is from genome assembly GCA_045594445.1 of Eubacteriales bacterium. Taxonomy (GTDB): domain Bacteria; phylum Bacillota; class Clostridia; order Oscillospirales; family CAG-272; genus SVQP01. Next base: position 13,292 of record JAZNYL010000111.1, on the reverse strand, counting down.
AACGCAAACAACCACCCAGATCGGTGGCGTAGGTTATTGGTATACAAATATTACCGGTGATTATGAATTTTCTTACGAGCTGGTTGGCGCAACGGTGCGCACTCTCAAGGCGCAGGTCTTTGCAGCTGACGGCAGCCGCATTGATCTTGTGGCAGGGAAGAGCTATCTGTCCGCTACCGGTGACCACACCGTGAAGTCGTATACATACGATGTGTACTATGCGGATAAATATAATACAAAATACAAATTGACCGATTCACAAAATGTATCCATTGCCCATAGCGGCTCCTGGAGAATTGACTGCGAAGGAAACCACACCTACACTAACAGCTGCGATACCGTTTGTAACGTCTGCGGTGAAACCAGAACCATCACGCATACTTATAATGATGGTGTTGTGACCACACAGCCCACTTGTACTACACCCGGTGTTAAGACCTATACCTGCACCGTCTGCGGCGATACTTATACCGAGGCGATTTCCCAACTTGGCCACAAGTGGACGGATGCAACCTGCACCGCTCCCAAGACTTGCTCCGTATGTGGCGCAACCGAGGGAGACGCACTTGGACACAAATACGAATCCATTGTAACCAATCCGACTTGTACGGAGAAGGGTTATACGACTCATACTTGCTCCGTCTGCAGTGATTCCTATAAGGATAGCGAAACCGCTGCAACAGGGCATACCCCCGCAGCTGCAGTAAAGGAAAACGAAAAGGCATCCACCTGCACCGTAGCAGGCTCCTACGACGAAGTCGTTTACTGCTCTGTATGTAACACTGAACTGAGCCGCGAGACCAAGGCACTTGAACTCGCAGCGCATACCGAGGGCGCAGTTGTTGTGGAGAACGAAGTTGCCGCAACCTGTACCGCAGAAGGTAGCTACGATAACGTAGTTTACTGCTCTGTATGTAACGCAGAGCTCAGCCGCAATACTGTGACGGTTGAGAAGATCGCGCACACCCCCGCAGCTGCAGTAGTAGAGAACAGAGTGGAATCCACCTGCACCGTAGCAGGCTCCTACGACCAAGTCGTTTACTGCTCCGCATGCAACACTGAACTCAGCCGCGAGACCAAGGCACTTGAACTCGCAGCGCATACCGAGGGCGCAGTTGTTGTCGAGAACGAAAAGGCCGCAACATGTACTGCTCAAGGTAGTTACGATAACGTTGTATACTGTACTGTTTGTAACGCTGAGCTCAGCCGCGATACTATTACAGTAAACGTAACTGACCATACCTACGTTGACGGTGTATGCACCGGTTGTGGTGAGAAAGAACCCCTTGTCCCTACCATTGGTAACGGCACAACTGTTGGAACTGTGGATGAAAACGGTTCCGTAACCGTAACATACGGGGCAACTGAGATCACTGTAGCAGCACCTGCATCCGGCTGGATTGTCGGCGAGAACACCTTCAACGTAGAAAGCACAAATGACATTGCTTGTGTAGTGCTGGTGAAGAAGGCCGACGGCGGCTATGACAAAATACCTGCAAGCATGGTTGATGGTAAACATAGTTTTACCGCAACACTTGCTGTGGGTGATCAGATTATTTTGGCGGTTTTCGGCGATTTGAACGGAGATGGGATAGTAGACACCATTGATGCGGGTCAGATGCAGCGTATTGCAGTTAAGAGCCGTACTTGCACCGAATTGAATGTCTTGACTTGTGATATTAACGGAGACGGTGTAGTGGATACTATCGATGCGGGTCAAGCTCAGCGTGTAGCAGTTAAGAGTCGCACTCTGCAGTGGTAAATGTTTTATTTAATATACCAATTAGGAAGGAATAGCATTATGAAAAAGATTTTGTCAATGCTCATAGTCATGCTGATGATTGGAAACCTACTCCCCATGGCGATTTTTGCGGCAGACGAAGCGCCCATGGAAATGGTTGCCTCTATCAGTGCGGAAAACACTATAACTTTACAGGTAAGAACCACAGATACATTTGAGTGGTATACTTTGGAGTTCACACTGAATCTGCCCGAGGGATGCACAATTGCTACAATCAGCAAAGGCGCTAACTACGATGAAATTGGCGGCGGGAATTTCACCACTAATAAAACGACTGGTATAATTTCTGTCATGGGCGCAGGAGGTGAAGTGAATGAGAATGCTTCTGCCGGGAAAGAAATTGTGACGGTTACTGTTGACACCACTAATGCGGTCGGTGATGAACTGTCCTTCGGCGCAACGGTTATTGCTGCTGACATTGATGGTAATAAGTTTGATTGGTCTAGCGCTACTGTGACTTCCAATACATTGAACCTGAGCGATGGTACTCCCGGCGGCGAAACTCCCACTATCCCCACCGACAAGGCATACACCGCAGATTTGGATACCAACTATGAAAAAGTAAAGGTTGGCGACACCATCACCGTTGACGTTCTGGTTGGCGGTACCACCGGTGAGTTTGCTTCTTCCGAGCTGGAGCTGAGCTATACCGGCCTGACGTTCGATTCTGATAATTCTACTGCTAACGGTGCGGACATTACGGCAGAGAACGGAGCGATTAAGATCATTGACCACGGTGAGACAACCACTTGGACTGAAGGTACTGTGACTGCTTATACTTTGGCATTCACTGTTGATAGCCTGAACGGTGCGGCAAGTGGCTCCGCAAATGTTAAACTTACCGGTGCAGCACTCAGTACTGCTGCTGATGCAAAAGCAAACGACTTGACCCCTGCGACCATTACTATCAATACAGAGGAATTTGCAGTTACTCCCGCCGACTTGAATGTTACTTTGGATGATGGCCTTACCGGTAATACGACTATTGAATATAACAAGGGATCTATTACTATCGAAGCAGAGGATAAGAACTATGACTATACGCTGTCTGTTTCCAATGGTACATTGACTCCTGTAGATGGTCAGGATGGTAAGTGGATTCTGACGGGCGTAACTGAAAATGTAACTGTTTCGATCACCAAGCAGGATCCAAAGACCTATACTATTACCTTTAATACTTTAGATCATATCCAAAATGCGGAGAATTTGGGCGCAGTAAATAACGTTGTGAACTTTACATACGATCCTAATGGAAGCTTCAGCTTTATTTTGAAGGATGATGTAGATGCGACAACAACCGATGGAGTTGTGTATAAAGTTGAATATATTAAATATGGTGATGAAACAGGTGAATCCGTTGAACATACTGTTTCCACCGGTACTACCAATCGTACTTATACCATTAGTGGTGCAAACATCACAGACGACATCGTGATTAAGACCAGTTCACAAACCGTTACCGCTGATCAGTTTACGGTTACGGTGCCCACCGAGTACGCTAACGAATTGAAAGCAAATCCGACAATTGTAGAAAAGGACGAATCTACTACTCTGAAACTGACTCCCGAAGCAGGTTACAAGTACACGATTAAGTATACGATGGGTACCAATGAGGAAGTTACTCTTGCAACCGGCGCGAATGCTGAGGCGACCTATACGATTGAGGATATCACCGCAAACGTAACTGTTACTATTACCAAGGAATTTGATGAAACTTCTGTTACCGTGACAGTCAGTGAATACCTTGCGCTTGATAATAGCCAGAGCATTTATATGGTAACTGTTATCGGCGATCTGCAGTATACCTACAATGGCAACGTTATGTATCATTCTGCAGAGTACAACAATGCACAAGGTGCATATATTTACTTGATTATCGATGCTGCCGGTGCCGATACCGTAGCACTTGTATCTCAGGCTCGTGCAGTGATTGGTCTTACTGAGGAGATTCCAACCGAGATTGATTACACCGGCGATGTTAACATGACGAATGGTAAGATCGACGCAAACGACGCACAGTTGGTTTGGAACATTTACAATGATAAGCTGTACTCCGATTTTGATGCGCTTTCCATGGAAAAGTTCCTGCGCGCTGACGTAGATGGTAATGGGGAAGTCGAAATGAACGATGCATCTACCATCATTGGTTTCATCAAGAACGCAAACTAAACAAACAAAATGCACTGCCCCTTCTCATTAAGGGAAGGGGCAGAGTCCCTTTATACCAAGATGCGAAAGGAAGACTTATGAACGCAAAACGAAGGTTTGTATTTCTTTTGACCATAATATTAATATTTACCGCGTTGTGCGTTCCTGTCGATGCTCAAGGTGATCCCGAGTTTCGTTATGAGGTAACGGTGGACGGCGAGGATGTCGTCGAGCTTGACGTGGGAGACGTGATCACCGTAACGCTATATCTGATCCGAACGGACAATGACGAGCCCTATACCATGTACGCCATGCAGAGTGAGTTGCGCTACGACAGCTCGTTTTTCGAGCTGATAGAGGATAGTGTGCATTTGTATGATGGAGTACGAAGCAACGATATTGCCAGAGAGGGCGATTATCGCGAGTTTTATATGAACTTTCTCTCCATGTCGGGCGGAGAAGAGTGGCAGGCCCGTACCAGAGTGGGAAGCTTTCAGCTTCGCGTGATCGGTACGCAAGGCGTTACCACCATTACCAACGAGGATTATCACGTATCTACTCCGGGTCACGGTGAAGGCTACAAGAGCGAGTCCAACACGCTGACCGCTATTCTTGATCCCGAATGTCTTGTCAGGTTTGAAACCAACGGTGGCACGCCTGTTGAGTCGCAGAGTGTCGTCTTTAGAGATAAAGTAATTCGCCCACAGGATCCCGAGCGCGAAGGAATGCGCTTTGTGGGGTGGTATACCGATATTTTCTTAACAGACCCTTGGAATTTCGACACGGATATAGTGGAGCGGAACATGAGACTATACGCCAAGTGGGAGCCCATTGAAACCGAGCCGCCCGAGACTGAACCGCCCGAGACAGAAACCGAGACGGAAACCGATCCCCCAGAGACTGAGCCACCGGAGACCGAAACGGAAACCGAAACCGAGCCGCCTGTGACTGAGCCGCCCGAAACGGAAACTGATCCCCCAGAGACTGAGCCACCAGTGACGGAAACTGAAACTGAAACGGAGACCGATCCACCGGAAACGGAGACGGAGACCGATCCGTCGGAGACAGAAACAGAATCGGACATTGAGATTGAGACCAAGCCGCCCGAGGAGGGAAGTGAAACCGAGACCAAGCCCACGGACAAGCCCGGCAAGCCTACACAGCCCACAAAGCATTGCATCTTCTGCGGCAACGCTGCGAGCAATTATCTTTGCGCGCGCTGCGCGATCGTGACCTGGGCAGGGCTTTGCGTCCTGTCGTTGGTACTCTTTGCAATCATCATGTACTTCTATTTCAGAGCTCGTCCAAAGAATAAGAAGCAATGACGCAGGAGCGTTCGCGCGCAATGCTGAATGCTGAATTGCTGAAGAAAAGCCGCCAACAGGCGGCTTTTTTGCGTTCTCCGCGCCTATCCGGGCTGTCGTGGGCGCCAGCCCCTACGGGTGATTGCATTGTTCGTTCACCTTTCGTAGGGGAGGAGTGCTCCTTCCAGCAATCGTGATAATCGCAAGAATGGCATATATAGCGTTTTTCGTTTCGTGTCAGCATTTTAGCATTTGGTGAAAAAGGGATTGTAAAAATATTTTACATAAGTATAATAGAATGGAATAATAATGTGGGGAATATGCAAATTTCGGCAAAGCCGCGCAAAATCGTGCGGGGTAGGTGGCCGAAAAGCGCGAAAATTTTCCGAAATAAAGAGGGTACCCTCTTTATTTCCCTCGGAAGTCTGAGTCATCAGACTTCCGAGGGGGGCAGGGAAACACATAGGTATTACTCAAAAGGAACCCTATCAACAAAAAAATAAAAAAGGGGTTCCGCCGCAGAGCTCGCAAGAGCGATAGCATGACGCAAGCCATGCTGACAGACATTGGTAAAAATAATTTATTTTTAAGGAGAAAAAACATGAAAAACAACAAAGGCTTTTCTTTGGTCGAACTGATTGTGGTTATTGCAATTATGGCAATTCTCGCAAGCGTCGCCGTCATCGGTGTCAGCGTCTACGTGCCGAAGGCACAAAAGGCTGCGGATGAGCAGATGGTTGCCGACATTCAGAAGGCAGTTGATCTGTATTCTGGCTTAGAAGGAGATATGACAAAGTATGCAGGCCAGTCTGGTTATATTGTCATTAAACAAAACGGTGGTGTTGATATTGGCGGTTCAACCGTAGACATGGATCAGATGGTTAATGAAGCAATAGTGGCTACCTTTGGAGAAGACTACGATGATGAACTTAAGGTGTCGTATAAAGGATGGCCTAGTGTTTTCACTAATGCTGAAGCGAATGCTATTAACTCGTCTAGTTATTTTGGCAGTCATACTAACGCTCAGGGACAAACTGTGCACAATACCAAGGATCTTATGCAAACTGTTGAAATGCTGACAGGTGCTTTGAAGGGCTATACGAATGGAACTAGCGCAGAGGCAAACAAGGCAGTGCTGGATGTTGCTGCAAACATGTCCGATAAGAGTATTGTCAACACTGAGGCGTTTATCGCATGGTGGAAGAATTTGGACTCAGGACTGCCTTCTGACGGCGTTCAATTTAACTTCCCTGATGGAACAGATGTCATGGACATTGCCAAAACTGCATTAGCCGCCCAGTATGCCCAGTATAAAGGATATGTATTGTCTACTAATTGCCTTGAATGTATAGCGACTTTCAACAATGCTGATTCATTTAATCATTTGAATCCTGATTTGCCTTCCGATCAAGCAGCCCAGGCGGCATTAAGTGAAATCATTGTTAATACTACTAATCACGTAATGGGAGACCTTGATAATCCTGAGGATGGGTGCTCAAAATGTCAAGCGGCAATGGCAGCTTACCCTAATGGTAATGCAGAAAATGATGCAAAAGCATATATTGCACTGCTTGGTCAAGTGAATAATATGTCCTCTATTATTCAAAGCCGTCCTGAATTTCAGCAGGATGGATTGTATACAAGCGACTATGTTTCCAGTGTTGTAAATGAGTATGTGGTTACTGTTAACTCTTATGCTAGTGCCAACGCAAATGTAGGCGATATTGTTGTATCTGTATACGTGGATACGAACGGAAAGATTACTTTCTTTCACAACCTGTCTGAATAAAGATTATTAAATTGACATAAAAGCAACTCTATGAAATGAGGAAAGATTAATGTCCGCATATAGTGTTATGTTGTGCATAGGCGTGGTTGCGATGAGCGTGATTACGGTGATGCGACGAAAAACGTATGGGATGTCCGCGTGGAAAGCGATTGTGTTTTCTTTGGCTTTGACCGCTGTGGGTGTACTTGGGTGTAAGCTTCTCTACATAGCCGAGAATTTTAAAACAGTTGCGGAGCAGGGAATTACCTTCGGTGGGTTCTCCTTTTATGGAGCTGTATTCTTGATCCCGATTTGTTTCCTTGCATTGGCCAAACCCTTTGGTTTGAGCGCAAGACAAGCGATTGATTGTTGCGCTCCGGGTGTTGCCATCATGATCACGTTGATGCGTGTGGGGTGTTTTATTGACGGTTGTTGCGGTGCATTTCCGCTTGAGATATTCGGGAAACAGGTGATTTTACCGGTGCAATTATTTGAATCGGTATACGACAGTGTTTTGTTGGCTGTTCTTTGGTATATGGAATCAACTCGCAAAAAACAAGGGAACTTGTATCCGACCTTTATGATTTCATACGGAATTATGAGATTCCTGATTGAATTTTTGCGAGATACTCCCAAAGATTGGTTATTGTTAAGCCAAGGTCAGTGGTATTCAATCGTTGCTATTATAGCAAGTTCAATGTGGTTGATTATCCTACACAGGAGAAACGCAGATGGATGTAATACTTGATGTCACTAGCGGTGTCTGTTGGAGTATCGTCTATATTACGGCAATCATTTTAGGCTTTCAGAATAAAACGTGGTTTATACCAAAGCTTGCCATCTGTCAGAATTTCGCATGGGAATTATGGATGGTGTCGCATCAAATTTTGAATAATAGTACACATTCAGTCGCATTTGCGATACAAATTACATGGTTGGTTTTAGATATTGGAGTCTTGGTGACTATGTTTTTGTATGACCGCGGAAGACCGATGAATGTTTTGAATAATACTATTATACTTGGAATTGTTATGCTTGTCATGTTTGCTTTGACCATTGGGGCAGGGAAATGGGAACTTGCTGCATTTTTGATCAATGCCATCATGTCCATTGCATTTGTGATACGACTCCATAAATGCCCCGGAAACTGGACCTCTATTATAATAGCACTATCAAAATTTGTGGGAACCTTGGCAGCAACGATTCTTAATGGAATCATACTTTATCGGCCACTGATCTTGTGGCTCGGCGGAATCTGTTTGGGTTTTGATATATATTATCTGATCCTGCTTTGTAAAAAAAATAAAAAAGGAGTGACTTCATGAAAGAAATCATTCGCAAAAACAAATATATAAGATATGTACTTGCTTTAGTGGCAGCTTGGTCACTGATTGTTATACTGGTTATGTTGTTGGTGCCGGCTTCAGCGGCAGAAACAGCAAATTACAGCTGTTTTCAGCTTTCAGTCTCCAGTAGTGGCAATGTGACTATCGAAACAACCGCAACAGGTTGGAAAATCTTGGCGTACGGTACCGGTTCGTCTTGTGCTTCTACCCAAACTGTCACGTTTACTATAACCAATACAGGCACAAAAAGTGATGGCTCTGCACGTGCTGTGAACTTCAATATTACGACCACCGGTATGGGAACAAACGATACTGCTGCAGCCAAAACTCTTGATGCAACAACGACGTCTTTGACTTATACCGCAACTTCAGGTAAAGGATCATCGAACAGTACGACGATCACCATAGACTTTGCCAATGTTTCTCAAGAGTCTCTTGGTGCGAGCATTATAACAACGGTAAAACCTAGCACCGGAGGTGCGATTACTGTAGATGGTACAGACGTGACCAATCAGCAAGACTTTACTAATTTAGACGATCATACTTATACATTGAATGCTACCGCAAACTCAGGATATGAGTTTTTTGGGTGGATGTCCAGTGTTGACGGTGCGCTGAATACAGATGGAGCTGCCAGTCTTTCGTATGACGGAAAGAATTCGGCTACGATTTGGCCTGTATTTGTAAAAACGGGCAGCGCTATCTACTATGTGCAGGGATCCAGTATTTATTATGGATATCTGGATGAAGCTATCAGTGCAGCAGGATCTTCGGGAACGATTGTTCCTTATCGCGGTGGTACCGTTTATGGACTAAATACCCAGACATTTACACTTAATAGCGGACAGACGCTGCTGGTGCCTTACAACTCCACAGACCTGACCATTGATACCGAGACCAAGACCGTGGAAGGCGGTATGAATAGTACCTTGGAGCATGCAAATAAAAAGCTAACCATCTCAAACAAAGACGATATGCTTAAGCCGCTCAACAAGGTTACCTATACGCTGACTATCCCTTCCGATACTACCGTGAACGTTGCATCCGGTGCTAAATTTGTGATTGGCGGCACGATCTGCTGCGGACACGACAGCTACATCGGTATTATCGGTGGTACCGCGGGGGCGCACTCCAACGTACAACTGGAGGGCACCTTGAACGTCAGCGGTATTCTGTCTTCCTGTGGCTACGTTTTGGGTGACGGCAAAATGAACGTAGCAAATGGCGGTGTAGTCTACCAGCCGTTTGTGGTCATGGACCAGAGAAACGGTCAGTACGTTGTTGGCACCACTACCGAAAACGATAACGTTTTCCCGTGGAATCGATACGCATTGATGAACATTCAGTGTGACGTGCACATGGACTACGGCGCGAGCATGAAGGGATACATTGATGCGTACACGGCGGCTGTGAGTGTTATTATTACTATTCCGGAACGACATACCGTTGCCTGCCAAACAATCATTGGGCCTTCCGATGCTCTGTATAATTTGGAGAACGGCTCTGTGGACATTTCCTACGATTCAGAGCGATATGTAGCCGATTGCGGAAATGGCCTTCATGACCGTGTGGGCACCACTACCATGGACTTTAATGGAAACGTTACACTTGGCAGTCTTAAAATGACGATTAATGTCGCCGGCTCGAATCATTCCGTAAACTCGAATACAGACTATTTCCCGATTCCTTATAATTTCCAGATTCACCAAAATGAAGGAACGTTTACAGTGGCACAGAAGATGAGACTGCTGCCCGGCGCGTTGTTGTATATTCATGAAGGTGCAGCTCTGAATGTCACAAGTCAGTTGGCGGTGATGGATAGCTTCAGTGACCAATGTGACGTTTCCCAAGAAACTACATCCGCTGACAAATATGCAAGATACCGTTATCCTACGGCGGCTGATTTGATGGCATCCTCCTTCAGCGGTACCGCACAGTTGATTGTGGATGGCACTATGACCGTTGCATCCACCGGTGCTTTCGGCGGCGTCGTGCAGACCAACGGCTCCGGTACGGTAACCATGAGCGGTACTCCGGGCGTAACAGTCATTATGGGTCCCCGAAGCCAGACGTCCGTTGCGATGACAACTGCTAATATTTCAGGTAGAACTGTGTATAACTTAACTCCTCGTCTGTACGTTGCCGGCGAGAATAAGACTTTGGAAATGGAGACCGGCAAGACCTACTGCGGTGTAGACAATGCAACACACACAATTCCCGATTTTAGTTATACCTTGCACACCACAGCCGCTGATAACTCTGCAACGGAAGCCGTAACAGGTAAAGAACTGAACGCCAACGTTATCGGTACTTGGAAATGCGAAACCTGTACCCCCGGTGATGCTGCAACTTGTACCTCCGCGCAGACCTGTACCGTGTGTGGATATACGATCGTAGCTGAACTCGGACACGATCTTGTAGACGTTGCAGCCAAGGATGCAACTTGTACCGAGCCCGGCTATACTGCGCACAAGGATTGCTCTCGCTGTGATCACATCGAGGGCAAGACCACAATCAACGCACTTGACCACAGCTATGAAGGCGTAGTTACCGGTGAACCCACTTGCTCTGCAGAGGGTGTCAAGACCTACACTTGTTCCGCTTGTGGCGATGCATATACCGAGAAGGTAGATAAGCTGGCGCACACCGAGGCTGCAGCGGTAGAAGAGAACCGCGTTGAGTCTACTTGCTCCGCTGAAGGTTCTTACGATTCCGTTGTGTACTGCTCGGTATGTGACGAAGAAGTTTCCCGCACTCCCAATACGATTGAAAAGAAGCCTCACACCGAAGTGATTGATGCGGCAGTGGCTCCTACTTGTTCCGCAACCGGCTTGACCGAAGGCAAGCACTGCTCGGTATGTAGCGAGGTAACCCTCGCGCAGACAACGGTAGAAAAGCTGCCTCACACATATGACAACGTATGCGATGCGGATTGTAACGTTTGTGGCGAAACAAGAACGCCCCCGCACGCTTGGCAGGATGCAACTTGCACCGTCCCCAAGACTTGTACTGAGTGCGGTACAACCGAGGGCGAGGCAGCAGGACATAGCTACGAATCCGTTGTAACCGATCCTACTTGCACGGAGAAGGGCTACACCACCTATACTTGCTCCAAGTGTGGAGACAGCTACGTTGCTGACGAGGTTGCTGCACTTGGCCACACCGAGGGCGCAGTTGTTGTGGAGAACGAAGTTGCCGCAACCTGTACCGCAGACGGTTCTTACGATAACGCAACTTACTGTACTGTATGTAGCGCAGAGCTGTCTCGCACGACCGAGACCATTCCCGCAAAAGGCCACACCTCCGGCGAGGCTGTGAAGGAAAACGAAAAGGCTGCTACCTGTACCGAGGACGGCTCTTACGACAACATTGTTTATTGTACCGTTTGTAAGGTGGAGTTGAGCCGCGAGACTGTGACGATCGGCGCAAAGGGTCACACCGAGGAAACCATTCCTGCGGTTGATGCTACTTGCGAAGAAACCGGCCTGACCGCCGGCGTGAAGTGCTCGGTTTGCGGCGAGATTTTGGCCGCGCAGAGCGTTGTTGCTGCCAAGGGCCACAGCTACGAATCTGTAGTAACCGACCCGACTTGCTCGGATGAGGGCTACACCACTTATACTTGCGCTTGCGGTAATACTTACACCGCAAACGAGGTTGACGCGCTTGGACACAGCTTTACGAATTACGTAAGCAATGAAGACGCAACCTGCACCGCGGACGGCACCAAGACCGCGAAGTGCGACCGTTGCGACGTGACCGATACGAAGACCGACGAGGGAAGTGCACTTGGTCACGATTACAAGGCAGTCGTAACCGCTCCTACTTGCTTGGCAGGCGGTTACACGACTCACACTTGTTCCAGATGTTCGAATTCTTACGTAGATTCTAACGTGGAGGCGCTTGGACACAGCTTTACGAATTACGTAAGCGACAATAATGCAACCTGCACCGCGGACGGCACCAAGACCGCGAAGTGCGACCGTTGCGACGTGACCGACACGCTGACCGAAGAGGGAAGTGCACTTGGTCACAAAGAGACCGAGATTCCCGCGGTTGATGCTACTTGCACCGAGACCGGCTTGACCGCCGGCGTGAAGTGCTCGGTTTGCGGCGAGATTCTGACCGCACAGACCGAAGTTCCTGCTAAGGGTCACAGCTACGAATCTGTTGTAACCGAGCCCACTTGCTTGGCAGGCGGTTACACGACTTATACTTGCGCTTGCGGTGATAGTTATACGGATAACGAAATCGCAGCTTTGGGTCACACCGAAGTAACTGTTGCCGGCAAGGATGCAACTTGTTCTGCTACCGGCTTGACTGAAGGTAAGAAGTGCTCCACTTGTGGCACAGTGACAGTTGAACAAAAAGAAATCGCAAAGCTTGACCACAATTATAGCAGTGTAGTCACCACCGAACCCACTTGTTCGGCAGCGGGCGTTAAGACCTTCACTTGCTCCGCTTGTGGCGACAGCTATACCGAAGAGGTTGCAGCAAAGGGTCATACCCCCGGCGCAGCAGCTGATTGCGAAAACGCGCAGACCTGTACCGTATGCGGTACGGAACTGGCGGCAGCACTTGGCCATAAATACGAATCCGTAGTAACCGACCCGACTTGCTCGGATGAGGGCTACACTACCTATACTTGCTCCGCTTGCGGAGATACATACACGGGTGACGAGACTGTAGCTAAGGGCCACACCGAAGTAATTGATGCAGCAGTCGCTGCTACTTGTACCGAAACCGGCTTGACCGAAGGTAAGCACTGCTCCGTATGCGGCGAAGTCCTCGTTGCACAGGAAGTAGTTGATGCACTTGGTCACACTGAGGTAATCGACGCAGCGGTAGCTCCTACTTGTACCGCAACCGGTTTGACCGAAGGTAAGCACTGCTCTGTATGTGACAAGGTTCTTGTTGCACAGACAGTA
>JAZNYL010000110.1:0-10089 GCA_045594445.1 Eubacteriales bacterium | reverse complement strand
TCCCAACTCCTTGGCTCACAGAACGACATGGCTACGATCCGACTTGGTAAGGATCGCCTCGGGGAGTATGTACTGGTCAAGCTCAACGCCTGCTACTGTGAAAGCGGTAGCTACGGGAGGATGAGCGTGAACAACGGCGTTAACGTCGGGACGCTCCTGGTAAACTCTCATATGCATTTTGATTTCGGAGGAGGGGTTCATCTTGCCCTCGAGCTTGTTACCGTTTCTGTCAACCTTGATAATCATATCGGGAGTAAGAACTCTCTTCGATACGCCGGTGGGAGTGCAGTAGTACTCGTTGGGGCCTACCTTGACGGAGATGTTACCGTCGTTTGCTGCTACGAAACCGTGATCGTAAATTCTCTTACCGATGTCGCAGATTTCTTTTTTGATTTCAAAAGGTGATTGAGCCATAGTTTTTTGTATCCTTTCAATAAATTTATTCTATGTTAGAGGCAGCGACACGCGAACGTCGCCGCGGGGATCCTGTTTTTCGTGTCTTACTTGACCAGAGCCTCGGTGTCCTTTGCGATCATGAACTCCTCGTCGGTGGGGATGACCAGCACCTTTGTCTTGGAGCCCTTTGCGGAGATCTCGCAATTCTGTCCGCGCGGGAAGTTCTTGTTGGCGTCCACGTCGAATTCAACGCCCAGGTACTCCATATCGGTAGCGATACGCTCTCTGATGCGAGCGTCGTTCTCACCCATGCCTGCGGTGAAGACGATAACGTCCACGCCGTTCATGACTGCTGCGTAGGATCCGATGATCTTCTTTGCGCTGTGAGCCAGCACGTCAAGCGCGAGCTGCGAGCGATGGTCGCCGGCCTCGGCTGCATCCCAGACGTAGCGAGCGTCGTTGGAAACACCGGAAATACCAAGCAGACCGGACTTCTTGTTGAGCGCGTCGTTGACTTCCTTAACGCTCATGCCGGAGTTGGTGCAGATGTACTCGATGATCGAGGGGTCAATGGTTCCGCAGCGGGTGCCCATGGGCAGGCCTTCCTGGGGAGTGAAGCCCATGGAGGTGTCAACTGCCTTGCCGTACTTGACGGCGGAGATAGAGGAGCCGGAGCCGATGTGGCAGGTCACGATCTTGAGCTCCTCGATCGGCTTGCCCACGAACTTTGCAGCCTCAGCAGCAACGTAGCGGTGGGAGGTGCCGTGGAAGCCGTAGCGGCGAACGCCGTACTTCTCGTACCACTCGTAGGGCAGAGCGTAGATATACGCCTTTTCCTCAACCGTGCTGTAGAACGAAGTGTCGAATACGCCGACCATGGGAACGCCGGGCATCAGAGCCTTACATGCGTTGACTCCCTTGATGGCGGGAGGTCCGTGCAAAGGATTGATCGGGATGATGGACTCGATGTAGTTCATCTCCTCGTCCTCCAGGATGCAGGACTGCTTGATTTTGCCGCCGTGTGCGAAACGGTGGCCGACTGCGTTGATCTCGCTTACGTCTGCGATGACGCCCCATTCGGCATCGGTCAGCAGCTTGAGCACCAGAGCAATGGCTTCGTTATGGGTGGGCATGGGATAGTCCGCCTCATAAGTTTCCTTGCCGGGACGCTTGTGCGTGATCGCTCCGCTAAGTCCGATCTTTTCGCAAAGACCTTTGGCGAGAACCTTGTGCTCGTCCATATCAAAAAGCTGATACTTGAGCGACGAGCTTCCGGCGTTAACGACCAGAATCTTCATAGAATTTCCTCCTCGGATGAAATAAATCTTATTCGAGATATATTATATCAAAGATAGCAGAATATTGCAATACGTACGGAAAAACTTTTATAACCGAAAAATTCATAAAATTTATCCGTCATTTTTATGTAAATTTACCAGTGACAAAAATTTGTCAAAATTTTCCGCAAAAAATGAAAATATTTCTACATTTAATTATATAATTCAATATATGCCGGTTAAATTTTTAACAACGAAATGACAAAAAAATAACAATTGAAAGATTGTGAAAATCTTGTCAGGTACGACAATTGTTGGGCATTCCGACCAAAGCCCTTGTCGTACGCGCTTTGCGCTTGCCCGGCGCCCTTTGAAAATTACTTTTTGAGAATTTGTGCGATCCCTCTTGTAAATTGGGAAAATCTTTGCTATAATGATCATGGATTATTATGAACACAAGGAGGGCCCGTGCTGTGAATTTGTTTTTTGTGAACGTAAACGTATATCACAGCGGCAGTATGCGCTTTTTGCCCGGAGCGGTATCTGTCGAAGACGGCGTGATCTGCGGTGTATATACTGCGGAAGACGCAATGCCGGATGCGCGGAATGCGACCGTGATCGACGGACAGGAGGCCTATCTTGCACCCGGCCTTGTGGACATGCATACCCACGGCATTGCGGGCGGGGATTTTATCTCTGCCGACTCGCAAAAGCTCTCCGAAATGGCACGCGCATACCTGCGCGGCGGCGTGACAAGCGTGATGCCCACGCTGGCGTCTGCGCCGATTGCGGACATGCAGGCGGCTGTTGCGCGTATCAACGCAGCCGATGATAACGGAGTGTTCTGCGGCGTGCATTTTGAAGGTCGCTATCTCAATCCCGCCAAGCGCGGCGCGCATGCGCCTAAGCTGCTCTCGGGATTGGATCCGGACGAGCTGGAGGGCTTGATCTGTAACGTCTGCGGTGCAGTACACGTCAGCGCTGCGTTTGAGCTGGACGAGAGCGGCGAATTTGCCGCGCGTGCGCTTTCCAAGGGCGCTACGCTGGGCCTTGCACACACGACCGCGACCTACGCGCAGGCAAAGCGAGCGATTACACGCGGCGTGCGCAGCTTTACGCATCTGTTCAACGCCATGCCGCCCCTGCATCACCGTGACGGCGGCGCGGTTTGTGCCGCGTTTGATTCGGATTCTTACGCCGAGCTGATTGTGGACGGCGTGCACGTCTCGCCCGAGATGGTTGCGCTGGCGTACAGAAATAAAAAAGAGCAGCTGGTGCTGATCACCGATTCGATGGAGGCAACCGACTGCGCGGACGGCGAATACAGCATTGCGGGCATGCCCGTGACCGTCAAGAATGGCAAAGCCATGACGCACGACGGCGCGATTGCGGGCAGTACGCTGCATCTGATGGACGGCGTCAGAAATCTTGCGAGCTTTGCGGGCATTCCGTTTGAGACGGCGTTGTACGCTGCGACCACGGCGCCTGCCAAGTCTCTTGGCATCGACGGCGAGGTTGGTGAGATCGCAGCGGGCAAGCGTGCGGATCTTTTGCTGCTTGACTCGGATTATCGCATTTGCCGCGTGTTCAAGAGCGGTGCGGAGGTCTTGCTGTGAGTTTGGAAAATCAAAGTGTTTCACAGCAGATCAAGGATTGCAAAAGGCGGGCAAGAGCCCTGCTGGATATGGGAAACAATCGCTTGTGGCTGATTTTTGCCGTTGTCCTTTGGCTGGCGACTGCGGGATTTATCTATATGCTGGGCGGTGCGCTTGTGTATGCGGCGGATGACTCGGTGTTTACCGAGCAACCGAGCATGCTTGCAACCGTGCTGCTGATCGCGTCTTACGCGCTGATGTTGGTGCTTGCACTTTTGCTGCTTGTGCCCATGAGCGGCGGCGTGATACACCTCTCTCAGCGTATTTACGAGGGGCAGCGCACAGAGGGCAGGGAACTGTTCTATGCGTTCGGGTCTTTCGGGCAGTACGTGCGTTGCATGCGAGCCGGACTTCGTTCTCTCGGTTTTCCGATTTTTTCACTTGCCTCGATTTTGATCGCAAGCCTGGCTTTGGCTTCCTCGGTTGGCCAACTGATCGCTGATCAAACCGCAATATATGTCTTGGCTGATTTTGCCTTTTTGGGCATCATTCTGGCCGGAATCGCACTCTGCTTTTTGATATTATTCCTGTTTCGCGGAGCCTTCGTTGCGGGTGTGCTGATCATGCGCGGACTCTCCCGAAAAGAGATCAAAGCACAGAAAAAAGAGATCTGCTGCGGCAGAGGCGGTGCGCTGCTCGGATACCACCTCGGCTTTCTCGGCTGGGCGATACTGGCTGTTGCCACAGTGCTTGTCAGCGCGGTGGTGGATACCGTTCCGTACCTGTTATTGTGTAATCAAATGCTCTGTGACGCTTTGAAACCACAGAATAATCAAAACGATAATTAAAAAATAAACCATAAATTAACAAGAGGAATACTGACATGAATCAACAGAAACCCAAGTTTTATATCACGACCGCGATTGCGTACGCGTCCAAAAAGCCGCACTTCGGTAACACCTATGAGATCATTATGACCGACGCTGTCGCACGCTACAAGCGCGAGCGCGGATACGATGTTTTCTTCTGCACAGGTACCGACGAGCACGGTCAGAAGATCGAAAACTGCGCAAAGGAGGCAGGCATCACTCCTCAGAAATACGTGGACGGCGTAGCAGGTGAGATCAAGGCCATTTTTGACGGCATGGGCGCAAGTTATGACCACTTTATTCGTACCACCGACGATTATCACGTAGCAGCGGTTACCAAGATCTTCAAGCGCTTCTACGATCAGGGCGATATCTATAAGGGCTACTACGAGGGTTGGTACTGCACGCCCGACGAGTCTTTCTATACCGACTCGCAGGTTACCGACGGCAAGTGCCCCGAGTGCGGCAGAGAGCTGGTTAAGGCAACCGAGGAGGCTTACTTCTTCAAAATGAGCAAGTACGCTGACCGTCTGATCAAGCATATCGAGGACAACCCCGAGTTTATCTGGCCTGAGTCCAGAAAGAAGGAAATGGTCAATAACTTCCTTAAGGTTGAAGGCGGCCTGCAGGATCTGTGCGTTTCACGCACCTCGTTTACCTGGGGTGTTCCCACCTTTGACCCCAAGCACGTGATCTACGTTTGGCTGGATGCGCTGACCAACTATATCACCGCCATCGGCTACGATCCCGATAAGTCCTTTGAGGAGCAGAGCGAGCAGTTCAAAAAGCTCTGGCCCTGTGACGTGCACATGATCGGTAAGGATATTCTGCGTTTCCATACCATTTATTGGCCGATCTTCCTGATGGCTCTGGATCTGCCTCTGCCCAAGCAGGTGTTTGCACATCCTTGGTTTATCGCGGGCATTGAAAAAATGTCCAAGTCGCGCGGCAACGTGATCTATGCCGACAAGCTGGCCGAGCACTTCGGCGTGGACGGTGTGCGTCATTATGCGCTGGCCGAAATGCCCTTCAATGCTGACGGTACCATCACTTACGACAACGTGATCAAGAGATTTAACATTGACCTTGTCAACAATCTCGGTAACCTTGTTAAGCGTACGCTTGACATGCAGAAGAAGTACTTCGCAAAGCAGGTGATCGCACCCGCAGAGTATAACGGAATTGACAACGATCTGATCAATACCTGCGTGAAATGCTACGATGAATACATTTCCTGCATGGATTCTTACCATATTGCAGACGCTGTTGCAGCCGTATTTGAACTGTTCGGCAGAGCAAATAAGTATATTGACGAGACCACTCCCTGGACGCTGGCAAAGGACGAGGCCAACAAAGAAAGACTGGGCACGGTGATGTATAACCTGCTTGAGGCCATCCGTTGGGGCGCCGTCATGCTGCTGCCTCTGCTGCCCGGTACTGCAAATGAGGTGCTCGGCATGCTGAACGCACAGGCTCGCAGCTTTGAGACCATCGGTGCGGCAGATAAGTTCTGCGGCATTGTTGCCGGTAGTGAAGTAGCTGATTCCAAGGTACTGTTTGCAAGAGTGGATGAGGCAAAGAAGCTGGAGGAGATCGCAAAGGAGCAGGAGGCAGAGGCTGCCAAGAACGCTCCCGCACCTGCCGTGGAAAAGCCCGAGGGATGCGCGTTGATCGGCATTGACGCGTTTATGAACGTGGAGCTGCGCTCGGCACAGATTCTGAGCTGCGAGAAGGTGCCCAAGGCAAAGAAGCTTCTCAAGCTGACCGTGGATCTGGGATATGAGCAGAGACAGGTGGTTTCGGGCATTGCCAAGTGGTACGAGCCGGACGCTCTGATCGGCAAGAAGATCATTCTGGTGGCAAACCTCAAGCCCGCAACACTTTGCGGCATTGAGTCCAACGGTATGATCCTGGCAAGCGGCGAGGAGACCGTCCGCGTGGTCTTCCTGGCGGAAGACACGCCTCTTGGCGAACGCATCAGATAAGAGATTGCAAACGGGGCTGCCGCAGACGCGTCAGCCCCGATCATCATACGGACAAGTAAAACAGGTTGAAAGTTTTGATCAAACTTTTTCAAAAGTTTGCGGGTCGAGGGCAGCGCCCTCGTCGCGCCCGCAGACGCGAAACTTATCCATGCTGTTTTTGGTTCTTTTTGCAGCTCCTTGCTCAAAAAGAACGGAGAGATTTTTCTCAATGTTACATGTCTTAATTCATTCCGTTCTTTCTTTGAGCAAGTAGGCACAAAGAAAGAACCAAAGAAATGCCGTATCACGGGGCTCTGCCCCGAACCCCGGTCGCCTTTTGAAAAAAGCGACGCAAAAACTTTCATCCGAGAGAACTTGGCCGCTTGGGTGAAGGTCGACGCGAAAACTTTTATCCGAGAATACCCCATGTTGAAAGGAAACTTATGAAATTTTTCGATTCCCACGCACATTATTTTGAACAAAAATTCAATCAGCTTGAAGGTGGTGCACACGCACTTCTGACCTCGCCCGAATTTACCGATTCGGTCAGCGGTGTGGTCAACGTCGGCACTAATCCCGATACCAATCGCCGCTGCATCGAGCAAACCGCTCTCTACGACTTTATGTGGTGCGCGGTCGGTATTCACCCACACGACTGCCAGCATCTGGAGCGCACGCCCGACGAGGTTCTGGAAGAGCTCTACAATCTCGTCCGCGATCCCGAAAGCCGCCGCCGCGATAAGATCGTCGCCATCGGTGAGATCGGCTACGATTATTACTGGCCGCCTGCGGATAAAACCATCCAATCCGAATATTTTGCCCGTCAGCTGGATATGGCGCGCGAGCTTGATTTGCCCGTCATCATTCACGACCGCGAGGCACACGCGGATTCCTTGGAAATGGTCAAGCAGTACCCGGGCATGCGCGGTGTGTTCCATTGCTATTCGGGCAGCGACGAGATGGCCAAGGAGTTTCTGAAGCTGGGCTGGTATCTCTCGTTCGGCGGGCCTGTTACCTATAAAAACGCCGAAAAGGTCAGACGCGCCGCGTCAGTCGTTCCGCTTGAACGACTGCTGCTGGAAACCGATTGCCCCTACCTGACTCCGCACCCCCATCGCGGAAAGATCAATCATTCCGGAAGGCTGAATCTGATTGCCGAAATGCAAGCCGAGCTGCACGGTGTTGCAATTGAGCAGCTTGCGGCAGTGACCGAGCATAACGTCAGAACACTGTTCAATATCCAATAACTGAAAGAGCCGAACTGTTTGAGTTCGGCTCTTTTTTGCATAAAAATTGTGCAAAACAAACAAAAACAAATCAATAATTTTTACGTCCTCTTTGCAAAAAAATCAACGGGGCATCTTGAAAAATCAAATACGGTGCTGTATAATAAAATAGTATGCTGTATAATTTTACGCATATTTGCACATGAAAAACAATTTCGTTTTGCAATAAATTTCTAAAGAAAGGTCCCTACCTCGGCAATCGTCGGGGAATGATTGGGAAACAAGGAACACAACTATGGCTACTTTTAACACCAAGCAGATCAGAAACGTTGCTCTGATGGGTCACGGCGGCTCGGGCAAGACCTCTCTTGCAGAGTCCATGCTTTACGTCTCCGGCGGCATTGACCGTATGGGTAAGACCACCGACGGCAACACCGTTTGCGACTTTGACGCAGAAGAAAAGGCAAGAGGCTTCTCTCTGTCCGCATCTCTCGCTCACGTTTTCTGGAAGGATATTAAGATCAACGTTATCGACGCTCCCGGCTATCTGGACTTCGAGGGCGAAGTAAACCAGGCAGTTCGTGTTGCCGACAGTGCCATCATCATGGTTGACGGTAAGGCAGGTCTGGAGGTTGGTACCGAGCTTGCATGGGATAAGGCTTGTGCTATGGGTATTCCGAAGGCATTCTTTATCAATAAGTGCGACGATCTGGACGCTCACTTCAATAAGACCTTTGCACAGCTGCACGAAAAGTTCGGCAACTCTCTGTGCCCCGTATTCATTCCCGTTGGTAAGAACGGCAAGGATATCACCATGATCGACCTGATCGACATGAAGGCTTACGTTTACGACGACAGCGGCAAGAGAACCGAGACCGCTATGACTGCTGAGCTGGAAGCAAATGCAGAGAGATACCAGGAAGTTCTCAAGGAAGCGCTGGCAGGCACCTCCGACGATCTGATGATGAAGTTCTTCGACGGTGAAGAGTTCACCAAGGAAGAGTCCATGGAAGCTATGCACCAGGGCATCATCGACGGCACCATCACTCCCGTATTCTGCGGCGCTGCTACCAGACTTTGGGGCGTTGTTGCTGTGATGGACGCGATCGTGGAATCCTTCCCCAGACATACCGCTAAGAAGGTTGAAAAGCTGGCTGACGGCTCCGATGCGGAGATCAAGGTTGACGGCGAGACCTCTCTGTTCGTATTCAAGACCATCGCTGACCCGTTCCTTGGCAAGATGTCTCTGTTCAAGGTTATGAACGGTACCGTTAAGAGAGATATGGTGCTTACCAACCTCTCCAGCGACGCACAGGAAAAGATGGCTCACATTTATATTATGAAGGGCAACAAGCAGACCGAGGTTGAAGAGCTGGCTTGCGGTGATATCGGTATGGTTGCAAAGCTGTCCGACACCAACACCAACGACACTCTGACTGCAGGTGGCAAGGCTTACGCTGCTACCAAGTACCCCAATCCTTACATGTGCCAGGCTATGATGCCCGCAACCGCTAAGGACGAGAGCAAGATCTCCCAGGCTATTGCAAGAATGACCGAGGAAGACCTTACTCTGAAGTATGAAAACAACCCCGAGACCAAGCAGATGCTGATCTACGGTCTGGGTGATATGCACCTGAGCGTTCTGGCTGCCAAGATGAAGGGCAAGTTCGGCGTACAGATCAAGCTGGATACTCCCAAGATCGCTTACCGCGAAAAGATCACCAAAAAGTGCGACGTTGAAGGCAAGCACAAGAAGCAGAACGGTGGTTCCGGTCAGTACGGTCACGTTAAGGTAAGATTCGCTCCCGGCGAAGAGGAAGGTCTGACCTTTATCGATGCAACCGTTGGCGGTTCGGTTCCCAAGAACTTCATTCCCGCAGTTGAAAAGGGCCTGCAGGATGCAATGGCAAAGGGTATTGCAGGTTATCCCATGGTTAACCTGATGGCAGAGCTGTACGACGGCTCTTACCACGCAGTTGACTCGGATGAACTTTCCTTCCGTACCGCTGCTAACCTGGCATACAAGAAGTGCCTTGAGCTGTCCGCTCCCGTACTGCTTGAGCCTGTTGGAAGCCTGTTCATCACGGTTCCGGACGGCTTGGTTGGTGATATCATGAGTGATATTCCCAAGCGCCGCGGTAACGTAATGGGTATGAACCCTGCAGAGGGCAAGCCCGGTTACACGGTTGTTGAGGCAGTTGCTCCCAAGTCCGAGCTTGTGACCTACCCCATCGACCTGCGTGCAATGAGCCAGGGTAGAGCATCCTTCGAGTATGAAGTGACCGGTTACGACGTAGTACCCGCGAATATCGCTCAGAAGGTTATCGAAGAGAACAAGAAGGCTGAATAATAAAATCGCTTTCAAGGGCTGTCGCAAAAGCGACAGCCCTTTTTGCGTCTACCCATCTTTATCACGAAAGTTTTTGCGTCGCTTTTTTCAAAAAGCGACTGGGGTTCGGGGCAACGCCCCGTTTATCGCCGTTCTTTTTGGTACTTTTTCTTGCGGCTACATAGCCAAGAAAAAGTACGGAATGAATTAGGAGATGTGACATTGAGAAAATTCTCTCCGTTCTTTTTGAGCAAGGAGCTGCAAAAAGAACCAAAAACCGCGTCTTGTGGGGCGCTGCCCCACACCCCGGTCGCTTTTTGAAAAAGGCGACGCAAAAACTTTCATCCTGTGAGAGTGGTCCGTTTGGATAGGGTGGTCAAAACTTTCGTGAGAGAGTTTTTCAAGTGGTGAAACTTTTTCGTCGCGCCCGACA
>JAZNYL010000109.1:0-15344 GCA_045594445.1 Eubacteriales bacterium | reverse complement strand
GTTTTCGGGAAGAACGGATTTACTGCAGAGGGTAAGTCCGTAGAAATCAAGTTTCTTACCGGAAAACGCCAGTTCTTCAGTATCCTCATCAATATAGTCTACCAGATGTTTGGAGTCCTCCACCGCATCCAACGAATCGCCCGCAGACAAAATGCTCTTCTCCCGTACGGGCGATTCGTGAATCGCCCCTATGGTTTATGTTCCGGTATAATTCTTGATCCCCTGATAGATCCCCCGGGCAAACAGCCCCGGATTTTCGTTCATGAGCGCCGCGTCGCCCGGGTTGGTGATAAATCCCATCTCAAGCAGCACCGCGGGCATGGCGGTCTTGCGCAGCACGTAAAGCCCCGAGCGCACGAACGTGCCGCGATTGGGCAGCCCTGTGACGTCCGCAACACCCGCAACCACGTCCTCGGCCAGGTCAAACGCCGCGCTGTCGCGCGCATAGACAAAGGCTTCGGTCCCCGTAGCGGACGAGATCTCGGACGCATTGGTGTGCAGGCTGATAAAGTAATCCGCGCCCCAGGCGTTTGCGTCCTGCACTCTTGCCCGCAGACTGGAATTGAGTGAATTCCCCAGCTGCGTTTGCGCACTCGGCCGCGACAGCCGCACCTCGAAATCGGGATCGGCTCGCAGCAGCTCGGCAAGCTCAATTCCGATCCGATAGGTGATGTTCTGCTCGCGCAGACCATTTCCCTCCGCGCCTGCATTGGGATTGACGGGATTGTGCCCCTGATCTATGTAAATCTTGATCGCCATATATTGCCCCCTTACAAAGTTTTACTCTTATTCTATGACAATCGAAAGGAATTTGTGATGAGTTCCATCAAATCAAGCGAATATCGCGAAGAAAAGAACGCCATCGTGGGCGGTATGCTGTACCTTGTCGCCACCCCCATCGGCAACCTCTCTGACCTTTCCGAGCGCGCGATCAAGGTGCTCTCCGAGGTGGATTTTATTGCCGCAGAGGACACGCGTAACACGCAAAAGCTGCTTTCCATCCTTGGCATCTCCAAGCCCATGGTATCCTATTTTGAGCACAACAAGCGCGAGCGCGGCGAGCAGATCATTGAAAGATTGCAAGCGGGAGAATCCTGCGCGCTGGTGACCGACGCGGGCACGCCCGCCATCTCCGACCCGGGTGCAGACCTTGTGGTGCTTTGCGCCGAGAGAGGCGTGAGCGTGACAAGCATTCCCGGCTGTTGCGCGGCCATTACCGCACTGACGCTCTCCGCCCTGCCCACGGGTCGCTTTACCTTCGAGGGCTTTCTTTCCACCAACAAATCCGAGCGCCGCGAGCATCTGGATAACTTAAAGCACGAAAAGCGCACCATGATCTTGCACGAAGCGCCGCACAAGCTGCGCACCACGCTGCAGGATCTTGCCGCAGCCTTTGGCGAGAGCCGCCGCATTTCGCTTTGCCGCGAGCTGACCAAGCTCAATGAGGAGGTCGTGCGCACCACGCTTGGTGGCGCGATCGCACTCTACGAGCAAAAAGAGCCGCGCGGTGAATACGTATTGGTCATTGAAGGCGCAACCGAGACAAGCGCGCAAGAGGGCGCATTCTGGCAAAATATGACCGTGCCCGAGCACGTGCAATTCCACGTGGATGCCGGCATGACGCAAAAGGACGCCATCAAGGCAGCCGCCCGCGAGCGCGGCGTGCACAAAAACGAGGTCTACTCGCAGATGGTGGAACAGAAAAATTTCAAGAATTGAATTTTTTTGTCGTTTAATTGCACAAATCGCTTGTCAAGCCCAAAATAATCCCTATCTTATTGCACAATTTTGCAGTTTTCTGAAATTTTCTTGCAAAAAACTGTTGCACTCTGGGCACTTGTGTGATATGATATTAGTATATTTCAGTCCTACTAAACAGGAGTCTACGTCATGGAAAAATGTAAAGTCGGCGTCATTGGCGCAACAGGTATGGTTGGTCAGCGTTTTCTGACCTTGCTTGAAAATCACCCCTATTTCGAAGTCACCGCTCTGGTCGCATCTCCCCGCAATGCGGGCAAGACATACGAGCAAGCTCTGGACGGCAGATGGAAGATGACTACCCCTCTGCCCGAGAAATATAAGAATATGGTCATCATCAGCTCCGAGGACATCGAAACGGTCAAGAGCCTTGTTTCGTTTGTTTTCTGCGCTGTCAACATGAAAAAGGACGAGATCAAGGCGCTGGAGGAGGCTTACGCCAAGGCTGAGGTTCCGGTTGTTTCCAATAACAGCGCACACCGCTGGACACCCGACGTGCCCATGATCATTCCCGAGGTCAACGCAGACCATCTTGCAGTCATTGAAGCGCAGAAAAAGAGACTTGGAACCAAGCGCGGCTTTATCGCGGTCAAGCCCAACTGCTCAATTCAGGGCTACGTGCCCGCGCTGACTGCGCTTGCAGATTTTGGCATCAAGGAAGTAGTGGTCACCACCTATCAGGCTATTTCGGGTGCGGGCAAGACCTTCAACGAGTGGCCCGAAATGATTGACAACATCATTCCCTTCATCGGTGGCGAGGAAGAAAAATCCGAGCAGGAGCCCCTGCGCATCTGGGGGAAGGTGGAGGACGGTCAGATCGTCAAGGCGCAAAGCCCCGTGATCACCTCGCAGTGCATTCGCGTGCCCGTGACCGACGGCCACATGGCAGCCGTGTTCGTCAAGTTTGAAACCAAGCCCGACAAGGACGTGATCCTGGAGCGTTGGAAGAATTTCAGCGGCAAGCCGCAGGAATTGGGCCTTCCCAGCGCCCCCGAGCAGTTCATTACCTACATGCAAGAGGACAACCGCCCGCAGACCAAGCTGGACCGCGACATTTACGGCGGCATGGGCGTGACGGTCGGCAGACTGCGCGAGGACACCATTTACGACTACAAGTTTGTAGCCCTCGCCCACAACACGCTGCGCGGCGCAGCAGGCGGCGCGCTCTTGAGCGCAGAGCTGCTGTATAAGCTGGGGTATTTTGATTAAGAAAAAAAGATAACGGACAGAGTTTTTACTCTGTCCGTTTTTTCGTGGACCGTCGGGGACGCCGATCCCTACAACGCGGCAGGAGCAAGCCCCTGCCCTACAACAATATTATAGGTATTCCTCAATCAACGCCGCCACGCTCTTTGTGGTACGGCTGACGCGCTCAAGCACCACGGGCATGGAGTTCTGCATAGCGTAACCGCAGAAATCGGGGGCTTCAAGCATGGCAAGGTCGTTATCGCCGTCGCCCACGGTGAGAATGATCTCGGGCTTTATGCCGCGCAGCTCCAAGAGGCGGCGAATGCCCACCGCCTTGCCTGCGCGGGTGCTGATATAATCAATCCCCCAAATGCTTGGCATGATGCATTGTACCTCATGCCTAAATGCTTTGGTGCACGCGTCTCTGAGCGCCACGGCCTTATCGTCCTCCAAGAAATTCGCATGCAGCTGCGTGACCTCGGCAATACGGTTGCCGTCTATGATCAGCACACCGCCCTGCATCCGCACGCTGCTTTCGGGCCTAACCACCACGCTGCCCTCGTCAAAGGACACCGAAATATGATTGGGGTGGGCCGCTCTGATCTTGACAAGCAGCTGCTCGACCGTTTGCAGTGAAATGCCGATGCACTCGCTTGCGCGTCCGTTTTCATCCGAAATCACAGCGCCGTTATTGCCGATCAGAAAATCGTACGGCACGCCGTCCTTTTCCATAAATTCACGCAAATATCGCAGATACCTGCCGCTGACCATGCCGAACAGATTGCCTGCGGCACGCCATTTTTCGATAGCTTCAATATTTTCCTTGCTGACCGTTCCGCCCACGTTGAGCGTACCGTCATAATCGCATGCCAAGATCTTCATCAGTCAATTACCAGAGCTCCAAAGTATTCGGGACGGTGAAAATCGGGGGTTTTGGTCTTCACGCGACTCCACGAGCCGTAATGCGCCACCTCCGTCTCGTCACCGCACTTATAAAAGTTGCCACGGAAGGCATATCCGGGCACGAATTGCTCGGCGCGGATACCGTAAACCGCATCCAGGATCGAAAACGGAATCTCTGCCACAACGCCCCATTCCTCATCGGTTGCAAAAGGCGTAACGGCAGGAAGCTTGCCGCCCGTCAGATTGATCAGCGGCGTGCGGTTCTCTCTTCCCACGCCGCAAAAGGATAGCAGCGTCCCCTTGGCATTCATTTCCATATTGATATACCTGCCCGATTCATGATCGAAGATCGCAAAGAATTCCAGGCAGGAATCGGTATAGACGGGCTGGTTATGCTCCTCATACACCGCGCGGGGATTGGTCTCCTTGCACGTCATGCGTAAAACAAAGCCAAAGGACGGGATCATGATCAGCTGTCCGTAGGCCAGCGGCATATATTCCTTGCTCCATGCATACTGATCGATCAGCGCGCGCGGCACGTCCGCCCAATCCTCGGGCATTTTGGCGTATGTATATACTTTGTATTCTTGCATATGAACCTCCAAAACACAGCTCGTATTCTGTTTTTATTATAGCAGAAATGCGTGGGGTTGTCAATATTGGGGCTCATTTCGTAGGGGAGGAGTATTTGGCTCGTTCTTAACATTGAGATAATCCTCTCCGTTCTTTTTTGAGCAAGTAGCCGCAAAAAAATGAACCGGTAATTCGCTGCGCGAATTGAAATGGCGAGAAAAGTATTTCGCCTCTGCGGAGGCGACGAGGGCTTCGCGCCCTCGACCTGCGCAAACTTTTGAAAAAGTTTGATCAAAACTTCTGAAAAGGGCAATCAAAACTTTCAATATTTTTGCAAAGCAAAAAGACGGCATTTCTGCCGTCTTTTTCGCATCAGATATGATAGTTCCCGTCTGCGTCAAGCTTGATCACGGTCTCGAAGAACGCGCGCGATGCGTTGACGATATGCTCGTTATCCACGCAAGCTGCGGTTTCGTAGGACGAGTGCATAGCAAGCTGTGCCATACCGATATCCACCGTGTTCATAGGCAACAGCGTATCCGCAATGCTGCCCAAGGTTGATCCTCCGGGGCTATCCGAGCGGTTGGCAAAGGGCTGCGTGGGAACGCCTGCCTTTTTGCAGATCTCGGAGAAAATGGCGCAGGAAATGCCGTCGGTTGCGTAGCTTTGCGATGCGTTTGCCTTGATGACCACACCGCCGCCCATGTGCGGTGCGTTCTGTGCATCCGAAAGTTCGGGGTGGTTGGGATGCTTTGCGTGCGCGTTATCTGCCGAGAGCATCATGGATGCGGGCAGCACGCGGCGCAGATCGGTGCCGTTCGTCTCGCACACGCGCTCCAAAGTGTCGCGCATCCAGAGCGCGCCCGCGCCCTGTTTGGTGCGGCTACCGGTTTCCTCGTTATCAAAGCAAGCCCATACCTGCAGCGTATTCTCTGCCCTTTCAGACTGCAAAAGGCCCTGCAGCGTTCCGTACGCGCACATCAGATTATCAATGCGCGGTGCCGAGAAAAACGCATGCTCCGCGCCCCAGACGGTTGCGGGGGTACGGTTATACAGATACAAATCCGAACCGATGACGTCCTCGGCATTCACGCCTGCGGCCTCTGCCACGGTTACCATCAGACTTCCCTTAGCAGAAGACATGCCGTATAGCGGCATCATATCGGTCTGCGCGTTGTATGCAAAGCCGTCGTTGTGCTTTCTGTTCTGATGAATGGCCACGTTGGGGATCAGCACAAGATCGCGGTCCATCTTGACGCTCACCGTCTTAATGCCGTCCTCGCTCTTGATCACCAATCTGCCCGCCAAGGACAGGGGCTTATCCAGCCAAGTGGACATGATCATGCCGCCGTAGCGCTCGGTGTTGAGCTTGACGTAATCGCCCGTATCCGCCTCGCAGACTGCCTTGAGCTTAAAGGTAGGCGAATCGCTGTGGCTTGCTGCCAGCATGACCGAATCAATCTTTCCTGCCGGCATACGGAATGCGATGATCGAGGTACCGTTCTGCACCGTATAATAGCCTTGACCGGGCGCAAGCGTCCATGCGTCCTGCGCGCCAAGGCGAACAAAGCCCTGCTCTTCAAGCATCTTGGCGGCCGAGTCAACCGCCTGGTATGCGGTGGGGCTGTTTTCAATATAATTCAAAAGTTGTTTCGTATACATATCAATCTCCATGCCGCCTTTGGCGGCGCAAATAGTGATGGAAACTTCACCGCGGAGCTTTGCTCCAAAAATGGGTTGGGACCCATTTTTAGGTGAAGTTTAGGCGTGAATGGTTGCGTATAAAGGAAGATTACGTGAACTTTCACGCTAATCTTCCTATGATACCTGATCCGCTCCCACCGCCTGCGCAAACAGCGCGCGGAAGCCTTGGTCGTCGGTGCTGTTGCCCAGCGCCCACATGGTCTTTGCAAACGCCGCCTCGGTGGTCATGTCGTAAGCCTCCAGCAAATTGAAGCGTTGCTTGATGGTAAAGCCCACGCGGTAGATCTCCATATCGCTGCCCTCGTGCGCGACCTGCGTCTTGATAATGACCTTGGTATCCCGCTCGGTCAGCATCTGAATCTTGTCCGCAAAGGCCTCGCTGTCGTAGACCGGAATGCCGCCCACACCAAAGCTTTCAATAATCACGGCACGATACGTCTCGGCCAGATAATCGAAAATGCCGGGCTGGATGCCGGGCGTCAGCTTGAGCACGAACACGCGGGGATCAAGCGACTCGTAAAACACGGGAGCTTCCGCCTTTTGCTTGCGGATATAATGCAGCACTCTGCCGCCGCGCACCACCGCCACCTCGGGATAATCCATGCTGGAAAAGGCCGCATAGCTCTTGGTGCGGGTTTTGGTTGCGCGCGTGCCCTCGATCACCTTGCCATCAAAGACGATGTGCACGCCCTGCGCACCGTCGTCAGATGCGTAAATAAACGCGTTGAGCAAATTCTCGCGTGCGTCGGTATCTCTTTGCGAGATCGAGCGCTGCGCACCCGTCAGCACCACCGGCTTGGGGCTTTGCTGGATCAGATACGAAAGCACTGCCGCGCAGTACGCCATGGTATCGGTACCGTGCGTGACCACAAAGCCGTCGTAGTCGGCATATTTTTCGCGTATGGTTTTGGCAAGCTCCAGCCATTGCACGTGACACATATTGGTGCTGTCCAGATTAAACAGCTGCAGCGTATCAATGTCGCACACGTGTCCAAGCTCGGGTACGGTTTCCAAAAGCTCCCGGGAACAAAGCCCGGGAGCAAGACCCGATTCGGTTGGCATAGAGGCAATGGTGCCTCCCGTTGCAATCAACAAAATCTTTTTCATAATTTCACTTTCGCCTTTTTTCCACCCGCCACCGGTTCGCAGGTGACGTTAATTCCCAATCTCTTGTAGGTTCGCTCGTCCACGGGAGAGAGAATGACCGAGAAATGCGCGTCGCAGCAGCGCAGCTTATCAAGCTGTGCCAGCGCCAGCGCTGCATTTTCATGCGTGCCTGAGCTGATGGAGAGCGCGATCAGCACCTCGTCCGAGTGCAATCTCGGATTACTTTGCCGCAGATACTCGGTTTTGAGTCTGCAGATGGGTTCAAGCGCATCCGCGCTGATGATCTCCTTTTCCTTGGGAATACCTGCCAGATGCTTGAGCGCATTGAGCAGCAGCGCAGCCGAAGGCCCAAGCAGCGACGAGGTTTTGCCCGTAGCTACAAAGCCATCCTCCAAAAGCATCGCGCCTGCGGGATTGCCCGTTTGCTCGGCACGTGCCAGCGCAGCAGCCACGGCGGGATTATACTCAGCCGTTACGTTTGCGCGCTGCATGAGGATCTTGATCTTATCGGTCTGCGTGCCGTCGCTTCCCTTTTGCTTTTCGGAAACGGCGGTCTGATAATATCTGCGCAGGATTTCCTTACGTGCGGCCTCGCAGACGACCTCGTCGTCCTCAATGCAAAAGCCCACCATATTCACGCCCATGTCGGTGGGCGACTGATAAGGCGAGGTGCCCTGAATGCTGGTCAGCATGGCACGCAGCACGGGGAAAATTTCAATGTCACGGTTATAATTAACCGTAGTTTGTCCGTAGGCCTCCAGATGGAAGGGGTCGATCATGTTGACGTCGTCCAGATCCACGGTTGCCGCCTCGTAAGCAAGGTTGACGGGATGGCGCTGAGGCAGATTCCATATAGGGAAGGTTTCAAACTTGGCATATCCCGCGCGCACGCCGCGCAGATGCTCGTGGTACAGCTGGGAGAGGCAGGTTGCCATCTTGCCGCTGCCCGGACCGGGCGCGGTGACCACCACCAGCGGCTTGGTGGTTTTGACAAACTCATTTTTGCCAAAGCCGGCAGGGCTGACGATATGCTCCACGTCCGAGGGATAGCCCTCAATGATATAATGCAAATAGCTGTTGACGCCGCGATCGGTCAGCTTGCGGCGGAAATCGTCAGCCGCCTTCTGCCCTGCATAACAAGTGATGACCACGCTGTCCACGGTAAAGGACAGATCGCGGAAAATATCAATCAGGCGAAGAGCGTCCTGATCATAGGTAATGCCCAGATCGGCGCGCATTTTGTTCTTGGCGATATCAGCCGCGTTGACCACCAGAATGATCTCGGCCTCCTCACGCAAGCTCAGCAGCATACGCAGCTTACTGTCCGGCGCAAATCCGGGTAGCACACGGGATGCGTGATAATCGTCGAAAAGCTTGCCCCCGAATTCCAGGTACAGCTTGCCGCCAAATTGATTGATTCTCTTTTTGATCTGCTCGGATTGAAGCTTCAGATATTTGTCGTTATCAAAACCGATTTTCATTTCACATCCCTCTTTTCTATCACAATCATACTCTTCATTATAACACGAAATTTCACGCTTGTAAATAGTTCGTGAAAAAATTGTCAGTTTTTTTAACCGATCAAAATGCCTGCTGCCGGACACAGCACCTCGTAAGCGCGGGCAAACTCCGCATAGCTGCGCAGCTTTTCGCGATTCCAGGTATTTTCGGAGAGTGCCGCCATGCGCTCGGCAACCAGTCGGCGTTCCTCTGCAATGCCCTCTGCCACCGTGGAAAATCTTGTGGGAATGGTGTCACCCCATGCCAGCAGCTGACCGCCAAGCACGTTTTGGTTGGTGGGAATTTCCACCGTCACGCCGAGATAAGGAGACTCGGGATGCACGGGAGTCCAGCGGTAAACGCTCCAGTCGTACACCTCTTTTTGCGACCAATATGCAGCGGGAGTGACCACGTACATGGGCCTCCAGGAGCTATTGATGATCTGAAAACCGCCCGCCAGCAGTTGCGGCGTGGTCTGATAGTAGTTTTCCCAGCTGTGCATGATGATATCCTTGGACACAAACTCGTTGACCGAGGGTGCAAAGCCCTCCCAAGCCATGACCCTCTTGCCCTTTGCGGTGACGGCATCCGCCATCTTCTGCACGAAGTTTGCAAGCATTCTCTCTGCAAGGTATCTCTTGTCCTCGCAATCAAAGTCAATGCCGCATTCGGTTGCATACACGCGGCAAGCTTCGTTTGTCGTCCACTTTTCAATGGCAGCCTCGTCGCCGCCCACGTGCACGTATTCTGCATTCGGGAACATATCGCAAAGCTCGGAAAACAGCGCCTGCATAGCCTCCATGGCCTCCCCCGTCTGCGGAATGATGTTATCCGTGCCAAAGATCTCGGGGTAAGCTTGGCAGAGCTGCGTGCAATGTCCGGGCACGTCGATCTCGGGGATCAGCGAGATGCCGCGCTCGGCAGCGTACTTGTTCAGATATGCGATGTCCTCGGAACTGTACGAGCGTCCCTCGGTAGAAAGGTCGGGATAGATGGCACTGGGCAGCGTATAGCTCTGGTCGTCGGTAAAGTGCAGGTGCAGTCTGCTGACCTTATAGAACCAGCAAAGATCCACATACGAGAGCAGATAATCAAAGGGGTGCCAGTTGCGCGCCAGGTCGATCATGACGCAGCGATGAGAGCAATCGGGCAGGTCGCGCACCTCGCAAACGGGCAGGCTGACGCGGCCGTCCACCACACGCAAAAGCTGGCCCAGTGTCGCCAGCGCATACTGCATACCCTGCTCATCTGCGGCAGAGAGCACCACGCGGGCAGTCTGCACGCGCAGAGAATATTCCCCCTTTTGCATATCGGGATCGACGCGCAGCACCACCGACGCCCCGCGTCCCTCGGTAAAGCGCACGCCCACAAGTCTTTGCGCGTATCCCGCAAACGCCTTTGCAGGGCGGGCAAAGATGGGGTCACAGATCTCCATAATCGGCATGATGGCAAGGGATTCCTGTCTGCATGTGATATATTTGGGATAAGGAATTAAGGCAAGTGTCATGTTTTCCATGGTGTATCCTTTCTCTCCGCGCGGGAGTGCTCATATATATATCCATTGTAGCACAGTTCGTAGTATTTTGCAATAAAATCGCGAAATTTTTGCGCAAAAAACGTAGGGGCGATCAGTGATCGCCCGCTACAAATTATGATAGGTTTCATATACGCTTACAGCGCCTTCGCAATCTCTGCAGCCTTATCGGCAAGGATCTCAAGAGCGCCGTCCTTGAAGGGAGAAGCAAGGCCTGCATCCTCGATCAGCTGCTCAAAGGCCTTGGTGCCGCCGCACTTGGCAAAGCCGATGTAACGCTCAAGTGCTGCATCGTAGTCCTCGCAGGATGCAACCAAAAATCCGATTGCAACCGTTTGCGCAAGGCAGTAGTCAATGTAGTAGAAGGGACTTTCGTAGATGTGCATCTGATACTGCCATCTGGTTCCCTCTTCAATGTAAGGAATGCCCGAAAGGTGCATGTAAGGACGGTACTTTGCTTCAAGCGTCAGATACGTCTGCTTACGCTGCTCGGGGGTCATGTCGGGGTTTTCGTACATCAGATGCTGGAATTCATCCACGATCACGCCGTAAGGAATAAAGCTCAACGCCTCCAAGAGGTGACGCTTCTTATAGCGCGGTGCCATATCACCAAAGAACTTGTCCATATACTTCCAGCAAAGGAATTCCATGCTCATGGAGTGGCATTCTGCGGTCTCCATACCGCCCACGTCCAGCTCAAAGTTGTTCTGATCGCAAGCAAATTTTGCTGCCAGCGCGTGTCCAAACTCGTGCGTCATAACGTCCACGTCACCGCAGGAGCCGTTGAAATTTGCCAGAATGAAGGGCTGCTTATATCTGGGGAAGCAGGTACAATATCCACCGCCGAACTTGCCGTCGCGCGCCTCCACGTCAAACGCCTCTGCCTCCTGCATAGCGCGCATAAAGTCGCCGATGACGGGATTCATGGCGTCGTACATTTCCTGCGCTGCCGCGAAAATGCCGTCCTTGTCCAGCATGGGCTTGGGCTGCTCGCCTGCCATGTAAATGGCATCGTCGTAAAACATGATCTGATCAAGTCCCAGCTCCTCTGCCAACTGCGCCTTGATGGATGCTACGCGAGGCACCAGAGATTCCTTGACGTTGTCGCGGAACTTGCGCACCATTTCTGCGTCGTAGTCCAGTCTGCCCATGCGGTAGTAGCCAAGCTCCACGAAGTTCTCATATCCCAGCTTGGTGGCAATGGTGTGGCGCACCTTGACAAGTCTTGCGTAAATATCGTCCAGCTGTGCAGCGTTTGCCTGCAGGCCGCGACCGATCGCCTCGGCGCACTCGCGTCTGGTCTCGCGGTCACCGTCCTCAAGGTTACCGCGCAACGCAGACAGCGGCATGGTCTTGCCGCGGAATTCAAATTGCATCTTGGACATGAACTTTGAATACTCGGTCACGATGCTGTTTTCCAGCTGCATATCCTCGACAATGCAGGGATCAAAGCACTTCATGCCGATCTCCAGCTGCTTGAAAATACGGGGATTGAGCTGCTTTTCCAGCTCAGCGCGGTAAGGAGAGGTCAGAAGCAGCTTGCCGTACTCTGCCTGCATGCCCGAGACGTGCGGGCCGATCTCGTCGTAATACTCCACCTCTGCACCGTAGAATTCATCCGTGGTGTTGAGCGTAAAGCGGCAGTTTGCCAAAGAAGCAGCGGTAGCATAATCGATCATGCTCTCCATGAGCACGTCCTTTGCAGCAATGACGTCTGCTGCACACGTAGCGGCAGCATTGGCCTTGCAGAACGCCTCAAAGGCTGCCTGCGCCTCTTCCAGCGTATATCTCTTGTAAGGAATTTGTGAAACCTTCATGTCAGTTCCCCCTTTTGTCAGTATTACGTTCATTATAGCATAAGTTTGAGTAGTTTTCAACCGCCTCGACTGTTTTTTTGCATTTTCTCATTCGGCGGGCGATTCGTGAATCGCCCGCAATAAAAAAGCAGCGTTGCGAATGCAACCCCTGTAAATCATACCGTTTCCGTAGGGGCGATTCACGAATCGCCCGCAATAAAAAGGGGCGTTGCGAATGCAACGCCCCCAAAAGGCTATTTGATTAGTCCTTCTTCTTGATCACGATTGCGGTGCCGAGTACTGCAACGAGAGCAAGTACGCCTGCGCCAACAACGCCGCCACAGCCGCCGGCCTTTTCAGCCTCGGTGGTAGCTTCCTCAGAGCCTGCGGGAGCCTGAGTTTCAGCCTCGGTGCCTGCGGGAGCCTCGGTGGTCTCCTCGGGAGCCTGGGTAGTCTCGGGCTCGGTGGGCAGATACTGCTCGAACAGATCGTAAGGATCGTAGTTGTAGCACTTGACCCAAGCGATGTCCAGAGTAGAGCCTGCAACGCCCTCTTCATCATAGAAGGGAGCAAAGCCCATGGTCTGGATGTAGTCCATCCATCTTGCTTCACCGTTCAGGTCAAGCAGCAGATAGTTCCAGTTGCCATCGGTTACCATGTAATCATAGTAGCACTCGTCGATGTGGAAATCGGGATCCTGTCTGGTCTTCCAGAGCAGACCGCACTCCTCTGCCTTTTCGGATGCGGTACGGTACTTGATAACCAGGTATCTGACGTCGGAAAGCAGGTTTCTGGGGTATGCGGTGCTGTAAACGTAGCAGCCGTCAGCCTCAGCGGTGATACGCATGAAGGTGTCCTCACCCTCGGTGATCTGCTCAACCTTAGCGCCTTCGCCAACCATGGTATTCATTACGTTTACTTCAGAGAAGTCGATTGCTTCGCGCAGCTCGTATTCCATATCTTCCTCAGAAATGGAGGGCAGTGCGCCTGCTTCGATCTGAACGTCATCGGGCTTGCCTTCGAAGGTAATGCGAGCAAAGTAATCGTTGACCTTCATGGAGTACTGACCGCCGATACCCTGGCAGAACAGAACCTGTGCGTTGGTGGTGGAGTCGTTTGCACCTGCAATCTCAAGAACGAACGCGAAGTTGATCTGATCGCCGTTCTCGGGATACTTTTCCCAACCGAAAGCCTGCTGCAGGTCAATTCTCAGCTCGTAGGTAACTCTCTTGGTAGCCTCGTCGTATGCACCAACGAAATCGTCCTCACCGGACTGGTACTGGCCGGGGCCGGGAGTCCAGGAGAAGGTGATGTCTCTTTGATTGATGTTGTCATAGCCAAAGCCCAGCTCGGTATAGGAGGGGTCCTTGCCTACTGCGTCTACGTCAGCAAAGCCGATCTGCAGGCAGTTGTAAGCAAACAGCATAACGTCCTGGTCGGGAGTGCAGTAGTAGTCATCGATGCAGTCGATGTTGAACGCCATGTACATGTACTTGCCGTCCCAGCACCAGTATGCATCAAAGAAGCCGCCTGCAACCTTTTCGTACAGAGCGTCAGCAGCCTCTGCACCGTAGCTGGTGGTGGTTGCGAGGGTGATATAGTCCTCAAAGTTTTCAAAGCGAGCGTACTCGTCCTTGTTGATCACACCGTCAAGCACGGGAGTGATTGCCTGGTAAGGCACGTTCCACTTCATGGAAGCCTCACCTGCTTCGCCTGCAAGAATCTCATCATTCTTTTCAGCGGAGTACTCGTAGTAGCCTGCAACCTCAGTGCGATCTGCAGCAGCTGCGGGCATGACGCAGATAGCGGCGATCATGAGAGCGGCTACGATCAAAGCCAGTGTTCTTTTCATGTTACACCTCTTATAATAAGTATTCATAAGTGACGACACACTCGCCATCTTATTAACCATATTATAGCGAAAAATCCACCTCGTGTCAAGAGTCTTTGGAATTTTTTCACACAACAGCCAAAATCCGATTGCATATTTTGTCCACTTGTGTTATAATAAAGTCAAATCATGGAAAGGATCTGACCGTTATGAAGCACTTTACTCTTTGCCCCTTCCCCGAATATCCCGATTGCACTCTGATTGGCTATCTGCACGACAAGAGCCCCGAGCTGCGTATCGAAGCGCGCCGCACGGTCATCGTTTGTCCCGGCGGCGGCTACGCGTTCCTTTCTGACCGTGAGGCAGAACCCATTGCGCTGCAGTTTTTGGCGCAGGGCTTCAACGTATTCATTCTGCGTTATTCGATCTGCGAAAACGCCGCAAATCGCCGTCCCCTGCTCCAGGCCTGCAAGACGGTCAAATTCCTGCGTGAGCACGCCGAGGAATACGACGTTGACCCGGGTTACGTGTTTATCAACGGCTACAGCGCGGGCGGTCACCTTTCGGCTTCTTGCGGTACTATGTTTGACCTGCCCGAGATCAGAGAAGCGGTTGGCTGCGTGGATAACGATCTGCACCGCCCCACGGGCACGGTGCTGGGCTACCCCGTGA
Organism: Eubacteriales bacterium; assembly: GCA_045594445.1. Classification (GTDB taxonomy): domain Bacteria; phylum Bacillota; class Clostridia; order Oscillospirales; family CAG-272; genus SVQP01. Next base: position 778 of record JAZNYL010000109.1, on the reverse strand, counting down.
TTGAGAGCAGCAAGTATGGGCATCTGGGCTCGTTTAACATGCTGTGCGGCTCTGCCGAGGCGACGGACGAGGATCGCGCGTATTATTCGGTTGACAAGCACGTAAACAGCAAGACCGCACCTGCCTTTATCTGGCACACGGCAGAGGACGGGGGCGTTCCCGTACAGAACTCGCTGGTTTACGCACACGCGCTGGCAGATCACGGTATCTCGTTTGAGCTGCACGTCTACCCCCACGGCCCTCACGGCTTAGCTCTTTGCAACAAAGAAACCTCGTATGGCCAAGCCATTCTTGAGCGCCCCGAGTGCGAGAGATGGATCCTTGATGCCGGTAGATGGATGATGAATTTCGCATAAAGCAAAAAAATGCAGCCCGATGGAGCTGACGAATTAGCGGTAATATAATCGAAAGCAGAAGTCATTAAGGCTTCTGCTTTTCGCTATTAAAGATGTGAAGGATATGACATTCAATAGTTTTATCCCCTCCGTCGCTTCGCGACACCTCCCCGAAGGGAGCAAGGGTTCTGTTGCCCTATGGGATGGACGGTTTAATAGGGCTATGAGCGGTTTTACGGGGACCTCATCCGTCGCCTGCGGCGCCACCTTCCCCAGCGGGGCAAGGCTTTTCGTGCATCCTCGTCAATTAGTAATCCGTTGGGATGAAATTACCCACTATCCGTCTTGGTATGACTGATGACAAAGGACAACTATCATAAGCCTTGCCCCGCTGGGGAAGGTGGCGCCGCAGGCGACGGATGAGGTCCCCATAAAACCGCTCA
>JAZNYL010000108.1:0-15961 GCA_045594445.1 Eubacteriales bacterium | reverse complement strand
AATCCTCAAAACGTGTACCACGTTTTGCCTTTCAAAAATCAGCAATTTGTTGCAGATTTTTGAAAGTTCGACTACGAAAACATCCACACGGGATGTTTTCTCCGCTCAGGATGACACGAGGGGTATTGCGCTTTTCCCGCTAATTCCGCAGCCCGATGGGGCTGCTTTTTTTATCAGATCACGATAAAGGTACAGGATGCGGGAGCGACGGAAAGCTTGCCTGCAGCCACCTTTTCGGGTACGAGCTCGGTGGTATCGGACACACCCGAGAGCTCTAAGGGCTTGCCGCCCAGGCACATGGTCGAAGCGCGCAGACCGCCGTTGCCGCTAAGCGCATAAACATCAGCAGATGCGGGCAGGTCGATCTCTGTAGGCTCGGTCAGCGAGTTGTTGACGATCAGATATGCAAAGCCGTCCTTTCCGTCCTTACGGGAATGGCAATAGATGTGCGCGCCCTCGCAATCGGGGTTCTGACAATCGTAAACAGAAGTGCCCATCAGCGTATTCCACAGAAGCACTGCAAAATAGTTGGGTCTGGGCTCAAACGTGCCGTGCTGAAGGAAGCCGTAATCCGAGGAGGCCAGCGTATTGTGGAAGATGACGCCGTCGGTCAGCGTTGCGAAAACGCCAAGCTCGTTGAGCGTACGCAGCACGTCCAGATAAGTGGACGCCCAGGTATCACCGCCGCCGCCCGCGTCACCCGACTCGGTGACCCAGATCTGTGCGCCCGGCGCATACTTGTCACGCAGGGGCAGATAGGATTTGGTATTGGTGGGTGCGACCGCCAGGTAAGCATCGGTGTGTGCCTCGCTTCCATCCCAGTGAGCCATTGGCATAACCGAAGCCAAACGCTCGGAAACGCCGTTGTAGTAGTGATAGCTGAATACGTCCAGCGGCACCTTGCAGCCGTCCATGAGCATGTCGGTCGTGCACATCTGCATCATAGAACCAATGCCCGCGCCTGCGGACTTTGCACTGTCCTTGTCCACCTTGCCCATCGAGCCTTCACCCAGCGTGCAAGGACCAACGATCAGGCAGTTCGGGTAGTTTTCCTTGACCCAGCCGTTGAAAATATCCTGGTCGCGTGCAAAATCCTTGGCGGTATAGCCGCGGGGCGCACCCGACATTTCCATCATGTTAGGCTCGTTCATAAACTCGGCCGCGTCAATGTCCACGCCGTATTCATGGCTGAGCGCGAAGATCTTCTTGGTCTGAGAGAGATCCAGAGGACCGCCGTTCGGGTGGTCGCCTGCGCAGTTACTGACCGAGATCAGCAGCTTACCGCCAATCGCCTTGACGAAATCCAGCACGCCGATCCACTGCTCGCGCGTCAGCACGCTCTGATATCCCTCGGGAGCCTTGCCGCCCGTGGTGCCGTCGAAGTCGTAGTAGGTCTTGGTTGCCCAGGAACCGGACACGCGCACCCAAACAGGGCCGAACTTTGCTGCCAGCTCGCGCAGTCTTTGATTATAGAGATCAATGGGGGGATAATACTGCATCAGCGCGGCCATGCCGATAAAGCTTCCGCTGCCAAAGTCGCCGCCTCCGAGCGTAAATTCCTCGGTGCCTGCGATCTGGCCGGGGGTATAAGCCTTCCAGAACGTGCCACCGGTCACCTCGGTCATTTCCACATTGTAGGACATCAGACGCTCGTCGACCTTGCGGATAAACTTGTTATTCTCGGGGGTAATGCAATACTGCTTCATAACTTCCCTTTCCTTTTTTGAATTTTGTTCTGTTACTATCGTATCATACGGTCGCGGTCTTGTCAAGCGGGATCACGTACTCGGCAAAGGAAAACGCCTTTGCGTTCACGCTTGCAACGCGGTCCTTGACAGTCAGCGAAACGGGGATTTCCCCAATCTGCATGTCGTCAAGCGTATTCATGCTCTCAAGACTTGGAGCAGTCAGAGCGATGCCCTCAAAGCAACCGTCCGACACCGCAAACACGCCGAGATCCAGCACAAGCTCGCCCGGGTCGCTGCTCTTATTGAGCACGTTCAGCACAAGCGCATTTCCTTGCTCGTTGACCGACAGCTGCGCCTGCAGCGCATCCTTGATCTGCGGATGATAGCCCTCGATTTCCAGCGTTCTGTACGCCTTTGTATGCGCAAAGCGGTGCAAGATCATGCCCGCCGCCGTGGGATACGCACCCTCCTTGGGCGTCTCAATGGCAGACTGCGAATGCGTATTGGCCAGATTATTGAAGTTGACAAAGCCAATCTCACGGCCGTATCTCTGCCACATCATGAGAATGGACGCGGCATTCAAGGCATACGACCACTTGCTGAACAGATAGCACTTGGTCAGCTTGTTGTTCTCTCTGGGCGCCATGTTATACATATCCGCGCCGCCCAAGGGCAGCCACTCGGTGTTGCAGTAGAGCAAGTGCGTGCCGTTTTTCTCGTTATACGCACGAAGAATCGCCAGCTTCTTTTGCATATAGCTCTCGTCAGAGCCGCGGTCGGCAATGAAATCAATGTCCTTGCCCGCGATCTCCAGCATTTTTTCAAGCCCTTCCAGGCTAAAGCTGTAGGTATCGATACCGATATTGACGGTGGGATCGACCGCCTTCATAGCCTTGGAATAAATGATACAGGTGCGTGCATATTCCTCGGGCGTAAACCAGCGGTGCACCTCGTTGTCCATCTCCCAGTATTTCACGTTGTATGGCTTGACGCGTCCGTTTGCAATGCGGGCGCGACCGCCCTCGGTGCTCTCGTCACCGTTGCAGTATTCCACCCAGGCAGCCGCCTCGCGCGCGCCCTGCTCAATATTTGCAAAGTGCGGAAGATCTCTGCCGTGACGCGCTGCGTGAATGGAAAGATCGTTGGGGTCTTTGTCCAGGTTCTCGGGCGGTACGTAGTCAAAATACCGCTTGAAGGGATGGTGCACGTTGACGCAGATCATGGACTCTCCGCCAATCGCCTCTGCATAAGACGCAAGCTCGTCCGTGCCCACGTCGTTGTACTGATAGCCACCCCAGAAATACGACTTCATGGGCGGGCGGTATGTGCCCACACCGTCGCGCCAGTTATAAAACGACGCAAAGCAGCCGCCCGGCCAGCGCACGACAGCGGGAGAGACGTACTTGCCCGCCTCAACCGCGCTCTTTTTCATGCGGCGGATGGCGTCGTGCGGCAGCAGCGAAAAATCGTCGCACAGCACGCTCGTCTGCCCTTCCAGCAGCAGTGCAAACGTGTATCTGCCCTCATCCGGCACGGTAAAGGTGGCTTGTACAGGGGTATAATCCTTCCCGATCGGGTCAAGCGCGCAGGTCTCGATGGGATCGCTCACGCTGCCCTCACGGTAAATTGCAACGCGCAGCGTGGGATTGCCCTTGGTCAGCTTAATCTTACCCTTAAAGGTGTAGGTCACACCCGCAAAGCAGTATTTGCCGTCCTGCGCAAGGCCTCCAAGGTCATCCGAGTCGTTGACGACGCGCATAGCGTGCTCGCCGTGGCAGCCACCCTCAACGATGCCGATGCGCACGTCTGCCGTGGGGGACTGCTCGATGACAAAGGTGGAGTCATCCTCGATCAGCTGATGCCCCGCCGTGCCGGGAAAGGCAAACCAGGCGTTGTGCTCATATCCCGAATGATACCAGTCGAACACGCGCCAGTCGGTCTCGCAGCGCGAGGAATGGTCGTTTTCATCCTCCAAAAGGTCGAACCAAAGCTTGTTGATCATGCGATACGGATAAAATGGCTCAAAGCTGCGGTTAAAAAACATTTCGGCAATCATGCCCTCCACCTGCAGTCCGTAGCCAAGCTCGATAAAATTCGAGGCAAGCTTTGGGCTTATGGGCGTGGAATGATAGCTTGTCGTGGCAGTTAGTTTCATATCTGTTCCCCTTTTACTCTGTCAGTCCTTGTATAAAATCAATGAGCAGGTCATAGTCGTGGGTAGTGACGTGATGCTCGTAGCCATCCTTATATATGCAGGCCTGATGGATGTTCACGCTTTCCACGTAAACGTAGTAGCAGGTCTTGTCGCCCACCGTGATCGTCTCGGCATTTTCTCCGTTGCTCATGCCGGTTGAATCGTAGTTACTGATTGAATACGACACCTGACCGTCGCCAAACACAAAAGTCAGATGCATCTCGGTCTCGCTGTCCTTGATCAGCAGAATGCGCTCAAGCGTGGTGCCCTCGGGCAGACGCGTGGGATACAGCACGCCCGCAAAGCCGCTGTTTTGCTTAGCCTCGTCAATTGAGGCGTACTGTGCCTCCAGCTCACTCTTGCTCAGGCTCACCTTGTCGCCACTGATGCTTTCGCCCGGCTTGGACTCGGCCAGCCAATCGAGATGCTGTATAAGGAAATTCCACGCAGGCGAGTCATTGTTGGCCATGGAAGTGCCAACAGAGAGCGAGCAAAGCAGCAGCACGACGGCCGCCACCAGCAAAACGCGCCACAAAACGCGTCCACGGTTGGATTTGATAATTTTTCCCGCAGGCGCACGCGAAGCGGCCTTTTGCTTGATCAGCTCAAGCCCCCGCGCATACTCCTCTTCAGTAATCTCTGCGCCGTCGTGCGCAAGATAGGCCTCGCACTCGGTGCAGGCCAAAATCAGCTCCTCGTCCGCCTTATCCTTTTGCAACTCCACGTCGATCAGCGCAAACAGCCACGCTCTGACCTGCTCGTCCGACGCGCCCGTCGGATCAAAGCGCAAAAGCTTTTGATAGTGATTTTTATTCATTCCCAACTACTCCTTTACATAACACCGTGTCAATTCCCCTTCATAAGTACACATGTCCGATTTTTGCAAAACGTTGCACATTTTTTGAAAATTTTTTCAATTTTCAAAAATTTCGGGCAGCTTTTTGGTAATTTTCTTGCGGATCTGGTGCCATTTAACGCGCACGCTGATTTCGGTGATTCCCATCAGATGTGCAATCTCGGCAGTTGTGTAGCCCTTTTCCACCTTGTAGCAAAAGACGGTCAGCTCGCGCGGACTCAGTATGGCCTTGATTTTGTCCAAGTAGGCAAGGTAGGCGTCATGCTCCTCCTTGGCGTCAGGCTGCTCGTGCGCCTCGGTTGCGTGCTCAAAGAGGTCTTCAAGACTGAACACCACAGGATGCTTTTTGCGCGCCTTATGGTGCTGCAGCGCCTTGAAGCGCGCAGTTCTGTAAAGGAATACCGCAATCGCACCCTCATGGTGATGCGCAAATTCATCCCAATGCAGGTGCAGCACCACAAAGGTATCCGCAACAAGATCCTCTGCGTCCTGGACGCTAAGGCCGAAATGCCGCTGCAGATACCGCTCTATTGTGGCTCGGTATTTGATATATGCTTGATCAAAATCTATCTCGTGCATGATTCTATCCTTCGTAAGTCACTTTCTCTTTCCCTTCCATTATAGCACGTTTTGCGCAAAAAAGATAGCCCAATTTCGAAATGCGCAAAAAAATTCCGATTTTTCCAAATTGGGCTTGACTCTATAGTTAACTATAATGTTATAATAGAGATAACGAGCAAGAGGAAGGTGAAAACATGCTGAAAATCGGAGAATTTGCCAAGATGTGCGGGGCGAGCGTGCAAACGCTGCGCTATTACGATCAGATCGGCGTATTTTGCGCGGATTATATCGATCCGGACTCGGGCTACCGCTACTATAGCCGGGACAAACTCAAAACCTTTGCGCTGATCGAGCAGCTCAAGCAGCTGGATTTTTCGCTGGACGAGATCAAGGAATTCCTTGCCTGCACCCCCGCACAGCAGTGTCGCATCTATCGCGATAAGAAGGACGCGATCATGAAGGGTATCCACCAAAAACACAAGCAAATCGGTCAGATCGATCAGAATTGTCAGAATACACAGCCCGGCGTGTTGCCCTTTACTGTGGAGATGCTGCGAATGCCGTTTGAGGACGATCCGTGCGTCATTGGTAAGTGGTCTTATTGCGGAAATCTTGAAAAAGGTCAAGTCTTTGACAGTGAGCAAATCTTAACCAAAACAGAAAGCGCCATTCCCGAAACCCTGTTCTTTATTCCGGGCGGGTGTTACGTGTGGATGTACTTTTGGAGCAAGGGGTACTTGTACTATCTTTTACCCGAATTTAACGTCATAGCACCCTGCCCCTATCACATTTTCAAGGTGGGAGATACGACCTACATGCAGATCGATTGGATGGTGGACATCCTGGTGGGTAGCTCGCACGAATGCACGGTTCGGATTTACAAGCAAGAGGATGCAAAAGAGTACACCGAGCGCGAAACGCGCATCGGGCGCGATAAGGTTGACGTTCCGTTTATTGCTGACGAGCGCGCCATAGGCAAATGGGAAACGGTTGATCTTATACTCGATCCCAATAGCTTTAACAGCAAAAAGAGGTACTGGCAGGGCGATTTCTGGATCGTGGATATGCAATTCTTTGCCCGCGGCGTTTGCTCGCAAACAAGAAGAGCCGAAGGTGGGCTTTACCAAAAGATTCTCCGACATTCTGCCGGAGTGGTGCTTGATACCGAGAAAGAATTTGCACAGCACTATCGCATATTCACCGAGAATGATACGGACTACCTGATCATGGAGCACAAGAGCGGCGACTATTCCTACGGTGGAAAAATATACTGCTATTACGTATTCAGGAGGAAAACAACATGAAAAGATTTTTGATTTTATCGCTTTTATTGGCAATGCTGCTGGTTGCCTGCGACACGCAGCAGCCACCCGTTGACTCAACGCAAACAACAGACACTGAGCCCTCTGCCTCGACCGAGCCGGAGTCCACCCTGCACACCGTCGAGGACATGACGCAAATTGAGAATGTGATCGCTGTAACTAAGCTGACCGAATATTGCACAGCATCCGAGCTTGCCTATCGCGTGGATTTTGAGGTAGACGGGCTAAAACGATATTTTGAGATTGCTCTGCCTGCAGATTATGCGCAAAAGGCATACCCTTGTGTGCTGTATTTTCCTGACATCGGTTATGAGGTAGACTATTTGGTTGATAACTTTGCCAGAAAAGATGTAATCGTCATGCGCCTTTTCAATCGCGGTTCCAAGGAAAACGAGGGTGAAAAGGATTTTTGCGGAAAAGATTTTCAGGATGCAGAAGCCATGCTGTCTATTTGTACCGCCTGCCCCTTTTTGTCCGATCACTGTATCATCACAGCAGGTGCGGTTACAGGTGCAACGTTTGCATTGAAGCTGGCGGCAACTTATCCGGAAGTCATTAAGGGTTGCGCTGTTGTAGATGCCATCTGTGATATGCAAGCCTTGGTGGATTTCAGAGGCGAGCAGATCAAGGAAATGTACTTGTATTACATTGGTTGCACCGAGGAACAGCTGCCGGATGAGCTTGCTAAGCGTTCTCCCAAATACTTTTACGAGACCATCAAGGCTCCCGTCCTGCTGTTTTGCTATACGGACACGCCGTCTATCCCCAACGAGCAATCCGTGGAATTAAAGACTTTATTGGATGGCAACGGATGTGATACCGAGCTTGAATATCTCTCACCCATCAACTCGGATTTCAACGGAACTGCATTTATGAAGCTAATCCCTTGGATCAAGGAGATTTCGGAGAACTTACAATGAAGCGCATCAGTTATCTATTGCTTATCGCGCTCCTGCTTTTCTGTCTTGCATCCTGCAAGGCAGATCAACCACCCGAGCCATATTATCTGTTTGTCTACAACAGCAAGGCCATGACCGAAGAGGATATTTCAGCAATCCGGGGGCTTTGTGATCTCTATCCCGATTATGAGATCGCCATAGTGGATGCTTGCGAGCAAAAAAATGCAGCCGATGTATATCGACTGCTGATCCAAGAACGCGACGCGCGCGGATATGACCCCTGCGGCATTCAGATCTTCGGCACGCCCAATGCTGTTCCCGCATTCGTACATAAGCACGAATTTGAAATGCAAACGCAAGATGAAATGTTCAAGGAAGACGACTTCGTCTCTGATTATTTCTATACAAATTTTAACAATGACCCGGATGTGTTGAATAAAATCAGCGCGCACGAGCTGGCACACAGTCTTGACAAGATTGACATCATTCCCGCATGGCACGTGGTACGTCTGCCGCTGCTGCGGGGAGATTTCGCGGATTTCATCACCAAATACCGCGAATACCTTGCGCTTGTTCAGGATGGGAGCATCGTAAACGTGTCGGTTGCCTCTCCGATTCTTCCTGTTGGATGGTATTCGGTTGCACTTGATGACACGGGATATTTTCTGACGCGTGCGCGCGACGAATGGAAATTCATTGACAACGTGCACCTATATGGCACGACCGAGGGCGTTTATGCATCTACGCTTGATCTTGAGGGCAGCTGCAACGCAGATGATTGGGCACCGCTAACCAAGCAAAACGTGTGTGAGATCTTTCACGAAAGCCATGCGAATAAGGACGTGCTCTCGCAAACAATATTTACCGGCAGAGGCAAGTATGATTATTATTGCACAGACGTTTTGACCACAAACACCATCAATCGCAAGCTGAACGGGATGCCGTATTTTCTCTATACGGGCGGCTGTCAGCCTGCAAAGGGCATGTCGGGTAACATCATCACCAAAGCGTTGAGCGGGCGGTGCGTGGGGGCATTTGCCTCCACAACGCTGCAGCACGGCATTGACATCGACTGCATGCTTTCGGGCGAGGAATACGTGCAGGGATATTGCAGGTATTCCCTGCTGTACGGCTATCTGAAAGCCAAAAGCGAGGGGGCAACCCGTGCTGAGGCATTTTGCGCAGGGCAGCGACAGATGGCTTGGGCCTTTATCCAAAACGCGGATACCACCGACGTACAAAGCTATCAATCCAACCTCAACAACCTGCTGGCATTTCAGAATTTTGGGTTGATTGATCCGTAATAAATTTGAAACAGAATAGAAGGCAGGATCGCTGATCCTGCCTTTTTGCGTAAATTATTTACTTTCAATCACCTTTTCGCCGCCGGGCCAGATGACGCGGAGCTTGACGGGGGTGTCGCACTTGATCGTGATCTGCGGCTCGTCGGTCGCGCTCTCGCGCGCTGCGCACACAAGATCCACGCTCTTGCCGTCAAACGGATAACGCTCCATGCCGTGCTGCTCGGTCAGGTTCACGCGCCATACGATCTCGCCGTTTTGCGCGTCCGCCTTGATGCCGAACACGTACTCGATCAGCACCGCGATCGGGACAAGTCCCGTCCAGCCAACGAAATCCGATTTGGCGGGCTTTCCGGGGTGCACGTGCTCGGGCGAATAGTTCTCCCAAACCGTGCCGGTATCTAAGAACACCTTGACCACGTTTTCCAAGGTGTTGCAAGCGATTTCGTGCGCAAGGCCGTGGTATCCTACCCTTTCAAGACCCTTGAGCACCATGTAGTTGGTGGGTGCCCAGACAGAGCCCTTCCAGTAGCCGCCATCCTCGTGATAATCGGGGTGATCGGCAGACAGCGTGGGCACACGGTGCGGACGCTTGAACTCCGCGGGGTTTTCCAGGTGCGCGATCAGGCGCGGCAGGCGGTCTGCGGGCACGACATCCGCAAGCAGAGACCAGTAAGCACCAATCGACTTGACACCCGAAAGTCCCGAGCGCCACATATCAAAGTAAAACGCCTCGTCCTCGTTCCAAAGCTTGTCGTTGATCAGCTCGGTCAGCATTTCCACCTCGCGCACAAGCCACTCGGTGTCCGACTCGTGCCCCAGGATCTTGCCCATCTCGATCAGCACCTTGCCGCTGATCACCATCTGAATGCAAGCGTCCACCCAAATGCTATGCCCGTGCGAGGCATGCTCGCAATAATGCGACTCTACGCGAGGCTGATTGTCCATACCGCAGGCAAGGCCGCACGACCAATAGCTGCCGTCGCGCCAGGTGCGGTTGAGCTGCAGCCATTTATGGTATGCAAGCAGCGGATAGAACACGCGCGAAAGGCGCTCTACGTCACCCGTCAGCCGATAATACTCCCACTCGCACCAGGGCATGATATTGGGACCCGTAGATGCGGGGTCGTCGCGCTGGAATTGCTCGCCCGGCTCGCTCTCGCAGATCTCGCGGCAGATAAAGCCGTCCTTATGCTGATGCGAATAGAAATTGTCCAGCGTTTTTTGGAAATTGAATACCTGCGAGCCGTACCTGCCAAACATGACGATAAACGAGGAATCCCACATAAACAGGTATCCGTTAAACGCCGTGTCAATAAAGTTGGACACAAAGCCGCCTGCGGCATTGGGACGGCACAAATTCCCGAATGCAATCTCCCAGGTGCGATCATAGCAGGCAAGCACGTCCTCCCTGCCCTGCCACACAGGGCGCGGCAGACGGTATTTGACCTCTTGGTAAGTCGGCAGCGGCGCGTCCTCCACCTCCATGTGCAAATATGGATTTTTAGCTACGTATTCATTCTCCGCGTAAAACAGCGAATCGTTGACAAGATAATGCTTTCCCATGGGGCACCTCCGATTGGTCAGATCTTATTCTAAAATATTCGAGGTGATATCATCCTTGTTGATCTTTATCGCGTCCATTTCCGTCTCTCACTTCTGCTCGGGCACGCGATATACGTGCAGCTGGTAGATACGGGCGGTCTTGTCTGCGTGAGGTGTGGGTCTGATGACGTACAGACGCACGTAGCGTGCGTTTACAGGTGTAAACTCGCGCACGGTCATGTCCTCGCGGTTACCCCAGACCTCGTCTGCAGTCAGCCATTCGCCGTCCTCGCTTGCCTTATACTGCAGGAAATAATCCATGGTGTTATCATTTCTGTCCTCATATTCCCCACAATGCAGCACCAGCCACTTATAGATGGGCTTGACCTCACCAAGGTCAACCTCCAACCAGGCCGCATGGCCGGTTTCGGTATCAGCCGGCTCGGCAAGACCTGCCCACTTGCTCTTACTGTCGCCGTTGAGTGCGTTTTCGGGGATCTCGCCGAGTTTCTCGCGGCTGTTGTTTGCGCGACAAGGCTTATTCAGCACTACGTTCTCGCCAAAGTCCGAGAAAATGGGATAAATGGTTGCATCCCTGTCACCCATGCGCACCAGCGCCTGCACGTCGTCCTGCCATACGATGTTGGCGTCACCGCCAAAACGCTCAAACGTACCGTTATGATTGCAGCGAGGCGCGGCAACGCGTACCATTTCGCCCTCGTGATACTCGCCGTTCACGTTCATGTCCACCGCAATCAGCGTGTGGGTGGGAGCGGTGTTTTCGGCCACTAAGTCATACAGAGGCGCGGTAGGAAGCGTGCTCTTGGCGTTACCCTGCAGCGCAGTTGCTGCCATGAGCACGATTTGCTCGCCTGCGGGCAGCGTGATCTGCTCTGCGCCCTCGGTTTCGATGGTATATGCAAAGATGTTAGCAAACTTGTAAAGGCGGTCACCCTCTGCGTCGTGGGTGTGCGAATAGTTGATGGCAACCGTATCGCGCTTGATAAACGCCACGTCACCGGCAGCCACCTGGTCCCAGGTGCCTACGTTTTCACAGAAATCCGCGATCCTGAGCGTCACGTTCTTGCCGCCTACGCCAAAGGTTGCGTCCACGTCGCCCTTGCGCGATGCTGCCAGCAGTACGACGCGCGAGGTGCCCGCGGGCAGCGCCAAAGTCTGACCGTCGCAAAGCACGGCATTGTTTTCGCCTGCGCAGCCCAGCTTGAACTGCAAGCCGCCGCTGTAAACGGTTTTCTCAAACAGCTCCTCGGGGATCGAGATGCCCTGTCCGAATTCGCCTGCGGCATAATCGTACCGAGAGGTGGTCACGCGCTTGTTGTATTCCAGCGTCACGGGCGTGCCAAGCTCGGCAGCCTCTTGCGCATTCTTTGTTTCAATCACGAATGTCTTGACCGCAAAGGGAGTCATATCAAAGGTCAGGGAGTGTGCATCATGGCAAACTGCACCGTTGCCCTCCTCGTAGCCGTTGGTCTCGGTTGCGCTTGCAATCTCTGCAGCCAGCGTCAGCTTGACGTCTGCATGTGCGCGGCCTGCAGTTTCCTGCACACGCACGACAAGGCGGTCGCCCTTCTGCTCTTCCTTGATGCAGCGGATGGCAATTTCCCGGTTATTGACCGAGGCAAAGCTCAACTCGCTGTTCTTTCCCTCGTGCTTATCTGCTGCAAAGGCAAAGAGCGGATTGTTGAAGCACTCGGCCTCTGCTGCTACGCCGTCGCGATTGCCCGCGTGCGAAACAAAGCCGTATTTGAAAATGTTTCTGCCCTGATCCTGCCAGTCCTGGCCGCTGATATACTTGAAGGGAGCCTTAGGCGTGTGGATCAGCGTCAGGCGCAGCGTGCTGTCATCCGGCTTTTCCATGCCGTACTTGCAGTCGTTGAAAATAGCTACGCCAAACGAGCCGTCAACATCCTGCATATCTGCCCACTGGTGCACGCAATGCTGGAAGTAGGGGTAAGAATCGGTATTACCCAGCGTCTCTGCGCCAAGGCCGATATCAAAGGTAGCCACGGGGTTAGTCACGCTCAGCGGGAAGAGTGCGGACAGAAGCGTCTTTTTCTCTCTCCAATCCACCTCGTTCTCCACGTCCACACGATCCACGCCTGTGATCAAACGAACGGTCTGCACAAAGGTGCTCAAGCCATCCTCGTGCGTGATCCTGAGTGCCACGGTAACAGCGCCCTGCTCAACGATCTCAACCGTGACCTTTCCGCCCACGTTTGCAAAAGGCAGCTTGGTATCCTCGTACTTAAGCTCCCAAGAGGGCCACCTTTCGTTGTTGTCCTCTCTCTTGGCGAGTGCCGAGGGTGCGGACAGCAGCTCGCGACCGTTCTTCTTATCGTAAATAGAGGCAATATGGCCGTCCTCGTTGATTGTCACCTTGTATCTGCCGCTCTCAAGACTTTTCTCGGTCACGCGCAGGTCGACAGGCAACGCGCAAGGAGCATCCGATGCGACTACGTTGAATACGGTAAAGGACATGGGGGCGACGGTTGCAATAAATCTGACCACTCTTTCACCGTTCACAACCGAGATCTGCGAGGGTACCTCGCTGCCATCTGCGGCATAGACGCGCGCGTACGCAGCGCCCTCGGGCAGGACTGCGGTTGCAAGATCGGTACGCGCGACTGCAACAGGATTGTATACGACGATCGGCTCGCCCGAAACGTTTGTGTCAAGCGCGCCTGCAACTGCGCCGACAGAGGCGGTCAGCTCGTCTGCCAGCACGTTTTGCGCGATGACGTAGTCGTTATAGCTGAAGCGGTATGCGTCCAGAATCGACGTGCCGGGCAGGTCGTCGTGGAACTGATGCCACAAGAACAGTTTCCAGGCAAAATCAATTCTCTCTTTCGGGTATCTGCCCGTGCCAAGCCACTTGGCCACCGATGCTGCGCGCTCTGCCGAGTCTGCCAGCAGCTCGCACTTTCTGTTCCAGCGCTTGTTGATGGCATGCGAGGTCAGCGTGCCAAAGCCGTGCGGAATGTGCAGATTTCCTGTATATACGGGCAGATTTGCGATCTGCTCGGGCGTCAGATCCAGAAAGATCTGATCGGTGCTGCCTGCAATGACCTCAAAGTCCTTATCCGCACCGTTCTGCTCGACGGCATCGTTGAGATAGCGCGCGGATTCGTCGGTTGCAGATCCGCCGTAGTCACCCGTTCCATAGTACTGCATGCACGAGGGCACGCCTGCGTACTTGGCGTTATGATCGATCTTCTCGCCATACTCCTTGCGCTCGTGGATCGGACGCTTTTCGGGATCGCTTTCAAACCTCATGGTATAGTTATTGCAGATAAACGAGCCGACGATGCTGTTGCCATCGGGGCCTACCCATCTGCCAAGATCCATGCGCACCGCATTTTCATCGGGCATGGGCTTGGTCACGCTGCCGTCCTCATGGATGATGGGCGTGCCGACACCCCACAAAAGCTTTTGCGTAGAGAAGCCGATAAGACCCATGTGTGCGGCGATCGAGGGCAGCGACCAGCGGAAGCCAAAGCAGTCGGACAGGAAAATGTCCGCGCTCTTTTTGCCGAATTCTTTTTCAAAAAAGCCGTTTCCGAGCAGAATCTGACGCATATACGCCTCGGACGAGGGCACGTTTGTATCAGACGCATCCCATTGGCTGCCCGATACGCTCCACTTACCCTCTGCTACGTACTCCTTGAGCTTTTCATACAGATCGGGATAATATTCCTTTGCCAGCGCATAGCGGAATGCACCCTCAAAGTTCATGCGGTAGTGCGGATACTTTTCAAAAAGCGCAAAATTGTCCGCCAAGGTGTTCTTGACGCAATCGCGGATGGTGTCCTGAATGGTCCAGTTCCATTGGGTATCCAAGTGTGCGTTGGATACGACGTAAAGCTTCTTTTTGTTTGCCATAAGTAAAATCCTTTCCGGGATAAAAATTCTAAAATCCGATACTCTTATTTTACCTTTTTTTACTACGCTTGGCAAGTAGATTGGCAAAAAAAGATGAAAGAATTATTTAGACAGACGCGCGCATTGGTGTAATTTCCCATACGCAGTGAAGGCAAAGCTGTTCTTTTTCTCCGTTTCGCCTACGGCAAAATTGCCGAAAGGTCTTGCAAAGCGAGGAAAAATGGTTTATAATTATGATGTATAATTATGGCTATCAAAATCTATTGAGATCGGAGATACAACTATGAAGCTTGGTATTGTCGGACTTCCCAACGTGGGAAAATCCACTTTGTTCAACGCCTTGACCAATGCGGGTGCTGAATCCGCGAATTATCCCTTCTGCACCATTGAGCCCAACGTGGGCATTGTGCCCGTACCGGACAAGCGTCTGGACGTGCTGGCAGAGATGTATAAGCCCGAAAAGCTGACCCCCGCCGTTTGCGAGTTCGTGGACATTGCGGGTCTTGTCAAGGGCGCATCCAAGGGCGAAGGTTTGGGCAACAAGTTTTTGAGCAATATCCGCACCTTATACCCTCCCCACGTACCGCTCAATTACACTTTCGATCTGCGTAGCGGTGTTCTCGGCTGTCCTTTGCACAAGGCGCTTTTCCCGCGCCGCGTTGTAAAGCGGTAAAAACACGGTCTTATCCGCCAACCGACACAGAAACGCCGTTCCCGCAGCGAGAGCCGCCCCGTCAAAAAAGCGGGAAAGCAGCGCCGCGATCACGAAGATCGCGCCAAAGGAAAACAGCATTCCCGAGGCTCTCGGCAAGGAAAACAGCAGCATCATCAAAAGGATCACGCACAGTGTTCCGCTCACGGAAAAGCTGATCGCCCCCGTCGCCATACTGAAATAGCACGCGTGCTTGATGGCAAGCACCGCACCGAACGGACCAAGCAGCACCAGCACGCGCAAAAGATACAGCCAAAAAAGCGAATTACCGTTACGCTTCTTCGTCGTTTTCTCGCTCATATTCCTCCACCACCTTCATCATCTCGCGCGCCGCGCCGCTTTTTACCATCTGCTCGTCAGCCCCCCAGCCGATGGCAAACACGCGGCACAGCTTGCCAAATCGTCGCTCCGTTTCATGCGCCAGCTTTTTTTGAAGCTCCAGCTCATTTTCCAAAAGTGCAATGCGCGCCTCCTGCTCGGCATTTTTCTTGTTGGCATTTGTCAGCTCTGCCAGTGCCGCCGCAAACGCCTTCGCCGCACCTCCCATCGTGCCCGAGCTCACGTTCAGGCGCGACAGCACGGGCGAAACCAACAAATAAATGCCAAAGATCGACGTCGCGATCGAGGCAACCGTGGGCCAAAGCTGCGTTTCAAGAAACGTGCGCCACGCTTCGCCCCCCGTAAAATACAGTGCCACAAGCAGCACCGCCGTCACCAGTACGGCAACGACCAAAGAAATCAACAAACGTTTCATATTTTCTCCTTTCAAAAGCCGTCACAGCACGTAAAGCGTGACGTTCAAAACGGTGGCACCAAGCACGGCAAAGTGGTCCGCTTGGATGTTGGTCTCAGTGCCGATCATATACCCGCTGCCCGCTTTTGCAAGGGACACCGGGATCGTATGGGAGAACGCATGAGTACTCCCATACGCGCTTAAGCCGGACACCACGAAAAAGGAGGAAGTCGGAGGCCAAGCGGTCTTA
>JAZNYL010000107.1:0-31757 GCA_045594445.1 Eubacteriales bacterium | reverse complement strand
CATAGCATCGCCGCAAGCCAGTCCCAAAAGACAGCCCCGGTAGGTTCCCTTCTGAACCTTCATAAACAGAAAGCCTCCCTCCGAGAGGGAGGTGGCACGCGTAGCGTGACGGAAGGAGCCTGCGTGACTTAGAGCTTAGATAAACTTTATAGTAACGCACTCTCCCTCAGTCAGCTTCGCTGACAGCTCCCTCCCGGAGGGAGCCTTTGGATACGTGCAACAATAGGGGTATGGGCTTTGCCCTGTGCCTTTGTAATACAAAGGCGAAACTGGCGATAAAACCGAAGCTGTACATCTTCTGCGTTCCCGAAACGTTGGAACGCAAGGAACGGAAGGAACGATAGCTTTGAGAGCTGCGTTTTTGAGGCACTTGAGGCGCTGATACCGTGGGCGTGTATCGTGGCTTCCGATGCTCTTGCGCCCATGAGTGACGTGGGGCATCGCAAGAGGAATGAGTGGAGGGCGTATGGTTGCCCTATCGCTGCAGTTTTGTTCCGGTAGCCTTGGTCGCCTTGGGGGTAAAGGCACTGCTTGGTTTTTGTGCTTTGATGGATTCATAGAATCACCATCCTTTCTGCAAAATTTATGTAAGTCAGAAAAACAAAAAGGGTAGGCATCTGTTGCAGAGCATAACGAAAAAACATAAGTCAAAACTTATGGTCTTTCTATGTACACTCTAACGCAACAGATGCCTACCCTTGATTCCCGGTTAAGCGGTCGGGAGGATGGCTCGTGTTATTTACGCGATAGATAAAAAATCAATATTCAATTGTCAGTGGCCAAGTGCTGTTATGTGAAAGGTAAAGTTACAGCATCTTTTTGAGCCTATGGGCAACGCAAACGGCAACTCCCTGAATCTGAAGTTCTTCGGGATAGATGTCACCATAGCGTTCTTTGTCCTCGTTGCAGGAGCGAAGGAAGTATGCTCCCTTGTTATGATTAAAGCCGAGGACTTTAAGGTTGTTGACACCTTGATCGAGAGCAACGACAATGTCACCGATCTCTGCGGTGTTCTGCTTGCGGATCATAACGTAATCGCCGGGACGAATAC
This sequence comes from Eubacteriales bacterium, assembly GCA_045594445.1. Taxonomy (GTDB): domain Bacteria; phylum Bacillota; class Clostridia; order Oscillospirales; family CAG-272; genus SVQP01. The sequence goes on along the minus strand of JAZNYL010000107.1, from coordinate 30,706 downwards.
CCGCGTCGACCATCGATTCGCCCTTTGCAATCAAAGCAAAGAACTCACCCTTACCAACCAAGGATTCGGGCATGCGAATGTACTCGATGACCTGTTCGGTTTCTTCCTGACCTTCTCCGCAGGCTACGTAACCAAGCACGGGCATGGCGTAAGCGACCTGCTCCATCTCCATGCGACGAGTGCTTACGGAACGGCGAATTACGCTTCGAAAATAATGGCAGGAGCCAATGTTATTTAGCCCCTGCCAATGATTTTATTCGTTCTCACCTATCGACAGAAGGAAGGCTTCTGCCATCAACCGCACGCCCAAGCGGAAGCCGTATGAGAATGCATCACGCTCTGTGATGCTGTGCATCTCGTTCATGCAATCCTCGAACTCTTCCAGCGTTTCCTTCTGCTTTTCTGTGAGTGTCTCACCGAGATCCTCTCGATTCCGGGCGACCAGTTTCAGCAGTTCCTTCAGCCGTTTGCCACCACGAGTGCATTGCTCAAAGGGGGAAAGGTTGCCGTACCAGAGTTCGTCAATTGTTTTCATCAGAACCTCCACATACAGAAACGGTGACCGCATTCCCGAGTTCTCCCTCGGCAATACAGTCACCGTTCTTTTTCATTTTCTCTACTGCAATCAAGGTCTGGCGGACAATTTCAAGCTCTCGTAACGTATGCGGTGCCGCGATGAATTCGTCTTGCCGAGCAAACACCTGCTTGACCACCTCGCCCATAATGCCGTATTTGTCACCATAGAATAATTCTTCAACCGTCATTTTTGTCATATGTGTTACCTCCTTGGCTTTTGGTAACACACAATATACCACAGAAAAGAGCGGAAGTCCAGAGCTATTTATGTTAACAAACTGATAATTTAGTCCTATTGTCCATACTGGAGTCCTGGTTGGCCTGGATCTCCTGGTGAGCCGGGATTCCCAGTTGCTCCATCACTACCGTATTTACCTCCGGAACCACCATTTCCTCCATCGCCACGATATCCACCAATACCGCCAGCGCCCCCAGCTCCAAGAATTCCATTAACTTCAGAAACTTTCAAACCATCAATTTGTATAGGTTTTTCGAAGGCGTAACCTCGATTTCCTCCGGTGCCACCATTACCTCCCGTGCCCCCCTTGCCTCCGGTACCGCCTTTGCCTGCCTTGTTGCCGCCTATACTGGCGATATCATCTGCACCGCCAGTACCTCCTTTTCCTCCGATGCCGCCTTTTCCTCCGACACCTCCGGTGTTACCGTTTCCGCCTATTGCAACAACGTCGGAACTGTCATTATGAAAGAACGAAGAAACGCAAATTGCAGAACCACCGTTGCCACCTTGACCGCCGGTTGCACCTGTTCCGCCCGGATTGCCAGTTCCGCCGGGACTTGCATCCTTGTCCTTCCAATAGGTTGCGCCATTTTCCTTGGCACTATTACCTTTAGAGCCTTGAGTTCCGGTTACACCGATTCCTCCTTGGCCTCCGATTCCGCCATTTCCGCCTTGAGCGGTTATAGAAACAGAGCTATCGACATATAGTTTTTGGCAAAAGAGTGCTATTGCACCATCGCCACCGGCACCGCCTACTTCGTTATATTTTCCTATAGCTCCGTTAGCACCGTTGCCGCCAGTAATACTGAAAATAAACTCTCCGGAAGATGTTAATACATTTGCTTGTACTCCAATGCCTCCTTGACCACCGGAAGTACCTTCATAATAAGCATTTCCGCCATGACCGCCCAAAACAGAAAGATCTGTATCGTTATTGTTGGAAAGCGATTTTATGAATAAATCTCCGGTAGTAACTATTCCGTAACCGCCGTTTCGTGTGCCACTTACAGCACCGGTAGTTCCATTACCTCCGCTAATGCTAACACTGGCACCCTGATGTAAAGTTAGATTTAACTTTTTAGCATTCAATCCATTATAACCGTCTCCGGAAGAAGTGGCATTTGAAGCTCTGAGGTTGCAACTTCCTAAAAAATCAACTGTAGCATCTTTCACATTTGAAAAATCAATACAATCAGATCCATAGGAAGCAAGGTTCATATTTTCAAATATCACATCAATTTTTTCTCGTTCTTCCGTTGTAATCGAGAATCCATATGTCTGATTTTGAGATCCAATAAAATGATACTGCATATTACCTGTACCGATTTTATATGTAGATGTATAACTACAATCGCTTGACAAGTCAAAAGCAACTGAATTCAAAGAAGGAAGAAGTGCCTTTAACTCAGTTTCTTCAAAGGAAATCAATTGATTAAGACGAATTGCTTTGACAACATTCAACTCATCATTTGTTATAGCATTTTTTTCTGAACGTTCAATATTGTTATTGATCCAATCATTAACAGCTGAGCCGATCATTTGATTTTCAAAAGAAGAAGAAATTTTGACTTTCACTCCCGGATCCAGCATATTTGTTGCCGATCGAACCCACACTTCGCATTCTCCAACGCCAATCAACTTAATTGTTCCATCGTTTTCAACGCGAATCAAATCTTCTGCTTCTACCTTGTCATACTTCGTTGAAGCTGAAATTTTCAAGTCAGAAACATCACAACCGGAGGAATTAGATGTGGTGATACGATACTTTTGCCCTAAAAATCCGTTAAAGGTCCCGGCATTCGTATTATCGATCTGCCACGCTGTTACTGTTTCCGCGCCCTTATGAACGATAATATTGTAATTTTTGAGTATTGTACCGTATTTACAGGATACATATGTGATCCCTTGCTTTTTGGGAACCAACTTCCCATTTTGAAGATCAACGATATCCGTATCTTTGATGTTTATCGAATTTGGGTTGGGATCGATAAAGCCGTAGATTGATTTTACAGCGCTGTTGAGATATATCTCTATCTGCTCCCCCGTCTTATATTCGGTTATCGTAGATTCGTTGTCATCATAGTCCGTAGGTTCCTTTATAGGAGGCTCAGGCGCAAGAGTTATACCACCGGGGAATGCCTCTCCACTGTATGTGGGGCGCCCAACATCCTTATCAAACTGACAAGCTGACAAACACGATATCAACATAAGGCATCCAAGTATTAAGCTAACAATTCTTATCTTTTTCATGCCATCACCATAATAACGTATAATAATAATCCTGTTGTTTCGAAATACCGTCTACTGTATATATAACGGACAATTTACACTTCTTACCTCTTATTGACTCGTCTTTACCAATATTTATGCTGATCTCATTACCGGTTAAAGTAGACTCGGAAAGATGTTCCATAAGATCAAACGTTTTATATTCATCGTACGTATTGGTAGACTCGTTGTAAACAGAAACAATAAAATCAAAATGGGTCAATTGTTTTTGATCGTAATAGTATCCTTTTTCTGCCTTTCCGACTTTCGCATTAATATTGAAAATTACACTATTACCAAAAGTCAGATTTGAATATTCCGTAACAAAAGGCTCTGCAACAGTTTTTGTTGCTGCCCTCACCTGACAAAAATATTTATCTTGATCTTTGATATTGCTCGGCAATAGGACACCCATATTTTTGTCCGTAACTGTCACGTAAAAGCTATCATATTGAGAGTTGATGCGACCGTATGGATAGAACGATTTGCCGTTTTCATCATACAACGGAGAAGAAGAATCCGTTACCCAGATCACATCGTATTTGAACAAAATACGATACGTTCCTTCACCAAAGAACAGGCGTCCGTTGTTATCGGAAAGGCTACCCGTTTGCAAAAACGCTGTCCAGTCATCCACAGTTTCGATTTTCTTGACAGGGATATACCCATCCGTTGTTTTTTTCGCTACTTCAATATAAGAGGAAGAGAAATCGACAACCTCATACAGTTTGTTATAACGTGACGAGTTTTCAGATACGGGATAGGAGGAGACGACTTTTATGACGTTCAATGCATCTTCCTCGCTCAGGTGGGAAAAATCATTTTTTAAGCATTTCTCTGCATCGCTCCAAGCAGCCAAATCGGTAATATTTTTAACTGCGGGATTAAAGGAAAACTCCAATTTAAATCCGGAATCGGTAACGTAATTTTTCCCATCCTCAGTCTTGAGTGAATCTGCCGACAGTATCTTATGCGTATAAAATTCCTGCAACGGCATGTTGATTTCCAGCGAATATGAATTGCCGTTTTTGTCACGGTATTGCAAGGTATCTTGAATGTATGTGCCGTGATAACGGGAATCAACGATGGTCTCAACGAATCCATCTGCATATCCGAAATAATGGTTTATTGCGAGCTCATCGCCGGAATAGGGTGTGTATTGCAGTTTATCCTGCAATACAGTTCCGCAAACCGTGCAGGACTGCGCCGAATCAAATGTCGGCGCAGGTCCGGGAGTGTGAGCGAGCATAGGGATAGTTTCCCTGTATGTGTCGCCACACTCGGAGCAAGCGTATTCGGTGTAGCCTTCGGAGAGGCAAGTTGGAGAAATGCTTTTGTCAACCGAATAAATGTGTTCACACGCTGAATCGCATGAGATAAATAGTACACATAACGAGAATATAACATATAGCATTAATAATATTCTTTTCATATTGTGCCTCCAATTGCTTCAAGCAATATTTCATATTTTACTCATAAAATTCAAGCGATGTATATGAAGCAATGTCGATAACTTCGAACTCGCAGACAATTTGATAGTGTTCAATTGAATTATAAAGGAAATCTGTTGTATCATCTATCATTTTTGTAAACCATGATTGGGATCTTTGATTTATGATTGTACCATTCACGTTAGTGTCAATGTCAATAGAAGCGCTTACTTCTTTTCTGACAAAGAATGAACAATAGTCATCAAAAACAAATTTAAGCTCCTTAGCACCAAAGGTACATATAATTTCAAGTTGTTGCTCTTTAATTTTGATATCTTTTAAGCAAATCCCATCAGCATATTTTTTATTGATATATTCAAGTATCATATTTTCTCCTTAAATCAACTTATAAATTTAATTTTTCTTATACCTGAAACTCCATTTATATCAATAGTAGGTGGTCCTGATTTTGAAATAGCTCTATAGGTATACGTAATTCCATCATCTCCTGTTGCCACAAAACCATTTTTTATGGAGCGAACAGGATTATCGCCTACTTGCTGCTTGAAAAAGGACAACGCATCATCAGCAGTTCCTTGAACTTGACGAATTCCAGGATTATTAGCAGGCTGACCAATGTTTCTAATCTCGTCACCAGTCAGCGGCTTCGAACCTCCACAGGCATCATTATGAACCAAAATTTCCCATTCGCCAACATAATAACTATGGTTATCATCTACAGTGAGATTATAAACAGTTATCGGCTCGTCAAGTGTTTGCTGCTCAATTGCCGTAATTGTCAAACATCTTCCGTCGAAGGTTTTAATACAATCGCCAACCGACAGATACTTTGCTGCAACGTATCCATCATATTTATCGTCATTGACTACGTAGAAAGGATGCTCGGGCGTTGTAACGATCTGCTCTCCGCCAATTTTAAGTGTTATAACTTTGTTTGTTTCACGTATTGTGGTTGCGGTTACAGGCTTCAAGGATTTTTCGCCTGTCTTATAGTCATATGACCACACCATATCGCCGATAGCAATATTTTCAATTGCTATCGATCCGTTTTCGGTTGCAATGGGTGTTCCTGCCGCAAAACAGTATTTAGGATTCAGACCACCACTGATACCGCCGAGGATCGCACCGGTGATAGCGCCTGAAACAAAACCGTCTGCCGCTGCGCTCAACGCTTTGTCGAAGTATTCTTCGGCAGTCATTCCTTTCCAATTGCCAGTAAGAACACCTTCAACCGCCATATCTATAACGGGAGTAACAAAGCCCATGGCAAATCCACTCGCCGCGCCGATCGCCGCTCCTTTTGCCGCGCCAACGCAGATGGATACGACAACGCAGTTTGCTCCAGGGATAGCAATGGCAACGGTTGCAACAACTGCGGTTACAAGCACTACGCCGGCACCGATAGCCAGTTTCGTCTTGAATCCATTGGTTTCCCATGAAGGCATTTTTTCAACGCTGATAGAGCCGTCCGCTTGAATTTCGAGATATGTAATCGTATCGTCAAGATTCATTTGAGCCCAGTAATCGGGGGTGACGTTCATTTTCTCCAAATCATAATAATTCGGATCATCATAGATGAGCATCTGGTCACAGATGTTTCCTGCGACAGACTGCAAGTATTCAGACAGATATCCGTCAATCGCTTCATACTGCTCTTGGTTGATACCTGGAATAATGGTAACACCTTCAAGAAACTCAAGGTCAAAGGTGTTATTTACGTAGCAAACGTATTTACTGTTATCATAATCATAAATATTGATCGTTTGGTCATAGTTTTCCTTGATGTTATGCTTGACTTGATATTCGATGATACCGTTTCCGGTACACTTATAGTCAATTAAATAATCAAGATAGATAAACTGACCATGAAATTTCATCGTGCCCGAAGAAGGTTTATAATCAGCAAAATAGGAAACCGACCAATCACCTTTAGGATTGGTGATCTTTTGCAGTTTTTCGAGTGCTATCTCCTCAAATTTTTCGCTCTCAGGAGCATGATATATAACCTCGTAAACCTGATTGCCGTTAAGAAGATTCATTGTAGCAAACGGAGTGATCTCATACGGCAAGGTATAAATATCGACAAGTTGTTTTGAATCACCGTTTTTATCGGTTACATAAAGATTACTGGTTACGTCTATGCCTTCGTCTTTAAGATTTTTAACCGCAACCTCAACGACCATATCGTGAATAAGGGCAAAGGTCGAGACTGCAGAACGGGAAAAATAGTTACTCTGCTCCCATTCATACATAGATCTTGCGTGTGCGGTATCACCGTTCTTGATTGTGACACCGTTTGCAGGGGAATAAATATCCTCTGCAAAGAAATAGCATTTCAGATTGTGGTCATAGATGCCGTTCAGATTAACGACTTCATTCGCCACACCCAAAGAGCTTGCCAAATCACCGGTCATACCAAGAATATTGCCCCAAATATCATACTGATATTCAACAACAAATACGCCATCGCAATCCACAAGTCCCATAACGTTTCCGTAAGGATCCACTGCGAAATAATATTTGTTATCGTTAAATGAGAGTCCTACGTAGTTGAGGTCTTTATCAAGAATATACGATACAACAGTTCTTCCGCTGACGATCTCGACAACTTTATCACCAACGTACTTATAAGTGGTAGTAATTCCATCAACAGTTTTTGCTGTAAGGAATTTCTCGCCATTGAAGGTATAGTTGTTTTCAAAGGATGACTTGTCAATAGAAGGCGATTTGTTTATTTGCACGCCGTTTACGGAATACAGTTCACCTTTTTCTGTATAGGCGTAATTTTTTTCAAAAGAATTTTTCTCTGTTGCGCTTATTTCCTTGACGATGTTGCCATTGGAATTATATGTGAACGCTTTATAGAGTTCTCCATCACGATAGATATCAAGCAATTTACCGTCAGTGTCATAATGGTAAATGTAATATCTGTCGTAATAGTACAAGCCCTCAACCTTGCCATCCTTTGTATAATCTATTTCAACCTCATAATAATCGGCATAAATAGAGCTTAAGGACAGATCTTTTTCGTCAAGAGCATAGTAACCCTGTTCAAGCAAAATGGTATCGTTTACAGTAACGGTATCAACGACACCGTATTCATCTGCGTTGGTATCGTAAACAACAGTTATCTTGTCCGAAGCATACGAAGCAAGCCCTTCCTCTATATTAGCAGAGATATCCGTGTTGTAACCCAAGAGCCGGTTTGCCAAAATGGTTCTCTCGTCTTCAATAGTTAAACCGACCAAAGGTTGCTTTTGAACAAGATTTATGCAGACAGGTGCTACTTCGATGTTCGGAACTTCCGGAGGAGGAACTACACCGGGGGTAGTAGACTCTGAATCATCCGTAGGGGGATTAAAGATAGTATTTGATGTTGATTCAGAAATTGATTGATCCGATTTGGGCGTTGAACAAGCAACCAAATTGCACAACATTGCTACTATGAGCAATAGAGCAGTTGCAGAAATACCCAAAGATTTAAGTAACGTTTTCATTTTTCCTCGCCTTCTTATTTGATAGTAACTGTGGCAGAAATCATATTATTATTTCTATCGTATGCGGTTATGATATATTCGCCTTTATCTTCAAATACCATTCCGGTATATTCATCCTGATAGAAATAGGATATGGTTTTATCGGGCTTGGTGATTTTCAAAATAGCATAGTTATCAAAATCATCGACAAAATCCTTTATTACGAAAGCTCCAGTAAAATTATATTTTTGACCATTTACCACGTTGACAGTGCTTTCACCGTTAACTGCTACAATCGTTATTTCCGGAGCTTTTTTATCTCTATATACAGAATACGTAGTAGTATTACCGTACATATCGGTTTCCGTGATTGTGTATTTGCCGTGCGGAAGCTGATTGTTTTGCTCACTGATGGCAACGAAGAATTCGACGTTATCGTATATTCTGCCGTTTTCATCAGTAGCTATAACAGTTTGAGTTTCAGATGCATGGGACGTTACAAATTTGAACTCATCATTCAAGTACATTGTACCGTCAAAAGCGTTTATGGAAAAGGTTCTTTCGCTTTCTTCTGACAATTCATACTCCACCGGATCATAATAAACAATCGCAAGATTACGCATAGCCTCTTCGTGCATTGCGGCAGTAAGATCAATTCTATCTGCATACCATTTGCCATTATAATAATACTTTCCGCTGCTTGAATTGACCGAACTGTTTTCGATCGTCATAGCGGCCTCGTATGCCTTATCATATTCGCTCATATCAAAGCAAAGGAAGCGCTCGTTTATATCATCATACACCTGATACCATTTGGTTTTGAAATTGTTAAATCTCTCCCCAGACAACGCCTCATAGTTCTGTGAAGGTGAATCTCCCTCAACCAGTTGAACGATATACTCCACCGTATGAGTTTTCATCACCGCTTTTATGTGATATAGTCCGGGTTCGTTCAATTCTGTTCCGGCTACGTATGTGCTTGTTACCGGAGTCTCTGAACTGTAATCATAATAATCATACGAAACGGTGATCGGATTATTTGCATTTTCTGTCCATGTAAAATAGAAATATTCTTCTGCTTCGTATGCACAGTCACCAACTTGTTTTCTCAAATTGGCAAAAAAGATTTTGGAAGAAGGGTCGGTTGTATCGATTGTGAAATCAAAGACTTCGCTTACAAAGCCATTGCTCTTTACTGTAAAGTTATATGTTCCATTTTGATTAAGACTATCCTCATCTGTAACATATATATTAGAGATGTCTCCGTTCGGTTTTGTAAGTACACAATTGATATCAATATTTTTTCTGCCAGCATAATCAAGCATTGCTGTTTTACTCGATATGCCACTTTCTTTTATCGGGAATCCACTTTCTTTATCTACCACGTATATATAACTGCGAATTTTAAATGACCAACTCAAAACATGATTTTGATATTTACCGTTTTTGACGGTTTCAAAAAGAACATATACGGTATAGTCGCCGTCTTCATTGAAAATCAGACTTTCAACAGAGGTATTTCCTTTAGAAAACATCGGCTCATATTTGAAAGTATTGCCGTATCCGTCAGTCTTGGTCGCAGAGATTGCACCGTATGCAATGTACTGCTCTGTATCTCCTGCACTTGCGAAAGGCGTATCGTTCCAATCGCATTTGTCTTTAGATACTTTTACACCTGTATTTCCAATTTCTTTTGTGGTGGGATTAAAGTTCAAATTCACATTAAAAATAACATAGTTTGAATAAACTTCATTTCCGGCACCATCAATGTGTGTACCACCGTGGTTGGATATCGAAAAATCAGCAAACTCGCCCACATCAATGTGGGATGCGATTTGTTTGCCTGAATATTTATTACCATCTTTATATGTAGAATGGGTTTCAGTTATTAAATTCGACTCTACTGACATAGCATTTACGTTAAAACTCATGCCGTAAATCATGCTGCTGATTATGCAAGCAAAAACAAGACCTATAGAAGTGATTCTTTTCATATTAACCTCCCAAAAACAAAAGCGTTCGCTCATAGAGTACTTAGCGAACGCTTATCATCTTAACCAATAGGTAGTTTATCCCATAAACTGAGGTGTTGCGTTCACTGGTTTAAAAATGAATAAATTGCAATTTTTCACGCTGCACCTCCACGCAAACAACTTTTCAAAATAATTATATCACTTTCGGCATTCTTTGTCAATATTTGTTTGATTTTATATGAAAAAATAAAGCCCATTTTTTCGCGAACTTATTCTTTGTTTCCTCTAACGCAAATTTTGGATAGTGAGGAAAAAAGAAAATCCATCACAGACTTTCCGTCTGTGATGGATTTTCTTCATTAGGCACTCTCAATCGGCTTTTCATTGGATATTTAATAACTTCCTTATGAGAACCAGTGTTTGCTCGGTCTTTTCTCTTATGCCTTGGTGGCAAGGTAATCGCACACGTCCTTGACGGTTTCAAACTTGACGGGCTCGGTGAACTGGAAGCCGAATGCTGCCTCGATCTCCATTGCCAGCAGCATAATGGAAAGAGAGTCCAGTTTGAGGTCTTCCATGAGCTTGGTCTCGGGGGTAACCGTGGAAACGTCGATTCCGGGGTTGACTCTGCCAATGATTTCGGTGAGTTTTTCAAGCATGATGATATAATCCTTTCATATTATGTCATTGATGTAGGGGCGGATATCATCCGCCCGCCCGTAAAGGGTTTATGATCGCATTTTCCTAAGCGCGTACCTGACTCGTTGCGTGCGGGAGGATGAATTTGCTTGCAAATATTCCTCCCCTACATCGACTTGTGATAGGCTCGGAATGCAGGGTGCATATTGATCGTTCCCCCGCCCTTGTCAATCATATTTTTTTGATATAAGATCTGCGGCGCTTATGCTGGGTAGCATCGAAGTACTTCCACATCGCCATGACCTGGGTATTGGTTTCAAGATTGAGGTTGGTTTCGGCATATTCAACCTTGCCGCTTGCCAGCATTTCGATCAGCTGCACAAGCATGACCGCGTTGATGCCCGCATTCTGATATTCGGGCAGAATGCCGATCAGACCGAGATCCAGCGTCTTTGGATGCTGCGAGCTATACAGCACCTTGCAGATGGCGGGCAGCGTGAGTCTGCCGCTGCTCTTTTGCAGCGCCTTGCCGATGCCGGGAATGCACAGAGCAAACGCGACCACGCGCTCGTTCTCATCGCAAATGATCACAAGGTATTCCTTGTTGAGGATCAGAATAAACTGATCGATCATCTGCTTTTTCATGTTCGCGGTAAACGGCACCGTGCCAAACAGGTGGCGGTAGCACTCGTCAAGGCACTCAAAAAAGCTATCCTTATAGGTTTCAATGTACTTTTTCTTGGACATCTTGGAGCTGTCCACCACGTGCAGCCGCGAAAGCTCCAGCGCACGCTTGGCCACCTTGCCGAGCATGGGGTTGGGCGTCTCGGGAGCGCGCAGACGGAATTCAAACCAGTCGATCTCCTTCCCGTAGCCACACGCCTCCAGCAGCGCGGGATAGTAATCGTAATTGTACTGCTCCTCAAAGGTGGAGAGCTGATCAAAGCCCTCGATCAGCATACCCTCGCGCTCCAGGTCGCTGTATCCGAGCGGTCCGCAAACCTCGGTCATTCCCTGCTCGCGTGCCCAGTTTTCCACGGCCTCGAATAAGGCCTTTGCCACGTGCAGGTCGTTGATTGCGTCAAAGCGGGTAAAGCGCACGCGCTTCTCGCTTCGCAGCTCGTTGGACTGACGCTGCAGAATGCCTTGAATACGACCAACCACCTTTTTTCCTTGCTTGGCAAGGAAAAACACAGTCTCGCAGGTATCGCTGTATGCGTGCTTTTCTTTGAACTGCGCCATTTCGTCGCCGTAAAGCGGCGGCACGAAGTATGGATTATCCTTATAAAGCTTTAGCGGAAACTGCACAAAGGCCTTTTTCTGCGCTCCCGTTACTACTTTTATAATTCTGACGTCTTCCATAAGCACAATTATTCCAGAGGCTCATCCTCGCGACGCAGGAAGAGCAAGCCGTAGCCTGCCAGCCAAGGACCGTTGTGGCATCCGCTGACGGGAGAGGTGATCACCTTTTCGTGATTGGTGTGAATGTCGTACTTCTTTTCAATCTCAACAAGCTCTTCAAGCAGCGAAGGACCGGTATAAGTATGCCAGAGCAGATAGTCGGCAGGATCGCGATCGCCGATCATTTCCTTCAAGATCTCGCAGGTCTTTGCCAGTGCCTTTTTGGGAGTACGGACGCTCTGCAGCGCGCAAAGCTCGCCGTCGTGCGTGAAATGTACCACGGGGCAGATATTGAGCATCTTCCCCATCAGTGCCTTGCCGCCCTTGAGTCTGCCGTTATAGATCAGGTAGTCCAGCTTGGCGTCAACGCCCAAAAATTCCTGGTGCTTCATCATCCAGGCGATCTCCTTGAGAATGGTCTCGGTGGGAATCCCCTTTTCGATCATCTCAGCAGCTTTGATTGCCAGCATACCCTCACCAAAGCAGGTGATCTTGGAATCGATGACGATGATGTTCATCTTGTCTGCAAACTCCTCTGCGGTCAGGCGGATCAGATTGTAGGTACCGCCAAGGTATGCGCTGATGGCGATGACGATGATCTCACGATATCCCTCGTCGTAAGCCTTCTGGAAATGCTCTCTGATTCTTTCGGGACTGGGCATTGCGGTCTTGGGCAGATTGTTCTTGGCGTCCTCCAGAACCTCAAGCTCCTTGTAGAATGCATCGGGATCAAGGTCAAGACCCTCCAAATATTCCTTGCCCTTGAAATGGACGTGGATACGGATGATATCAATGTCGTACTTCTTGTAGCGCTCGGGGGCATACTCAATGCAACCCGTGGAGGTGCACATGACTTTTCTTTTGATTTCCATAACTAACTACTCCTTTGAAATGACCTGTTTATCTTACGTCCTTGCCGTCGAACATCGCCTTGTTTCTTGCGACGTTGAGCATGATGGCAGAGGTGTTTTTGATCGAATCTGCGTTTGCGGCACCGTGTGCCTTGATGATGGGCTTGCCAACACCCAGCAGCTGCGCGCCGCCAAGCGAATTGAAGTCGTAAATGCTCATCAGATATCCGACAAGCTTCATGATCTCGGGATTGCCGGTTTTTTTGCCGTATACCACGATATCGGTGATGATTCTCTTTGCAATGCCCTCGGAATTCTTGAGCACCTGGTTGCCTGCAAAGCCGTCTGCGACAAGCACGTCGCAATCACCCGACAAGGCGTTTGTGCCCTCGATATTGCCTACGAAGTTGAGCTCTGCATCCGCCTTGAGAAGAGCATGCGTCTCCTTGACCAGCTTATTGCCCTTGGTCTCCTCTGCACCGTTAGAGAGCAGGCCGATACGGGGATTTTCAATGGCGTAGCATTGCTTCATCAGATCCGCACCCATGTGCGCAAAGTCCACAAGCATGGAAGCGGTGCAGTCAATGTTGGCACCCGTGTCCACAAGGCAGGTAAAGCCGCCCTTTGCCGCAGGCAGAATGGCTGCAAGAGCCGGTCTGCGCAAGGGCTTTGCGGGCACGTAGCGAAGTGCGCCTGCAATCAGCGCGCCCGTGCTGCCTGCATTGATCAAACCGAGAATGTCGTCGCGTGCGGCAAGAGCCTGCAGAGCCTTTACCAGCGAGGACTCGGTCTTTTTGAAAATAGCCTCCATGGGATTATCGTAATTGGTAATGGCATCGGGTGCGTGCACGATCTCAATGCGGTCGTGATCGTACTCGGCCTTTGCAAGCGCAGCGCCGATGACCTGCTCGTCACCGAACAGCACGATGGCAAGCTCGGGATTCTCAGCAAGCGCCATCAAAGCACCCTCCACAATCATTTCAGGGCCTTTGTCACTACCAAGTGTATCAATCGCAATTTTGTAAGTAGCCATAGCTTTACTCCTTTTATTCAACAGCAATCAAATAGCGGTAAACCTTCTGGCCACCGATAAATACGTCTACGGTCAGATCCTCGTATGCGTCCTCGATCGCCTCGGTCATGGCAACTCTGTCCGTCTCCGAAACGCCTTCGCCTACGAACAAGGTCAGGATCTCGCGATCCTCAATATCCTCGATCGCGCCGATCATGGCAAGCATTGCTTCGCACTCGTCCGCGCAGGAGCAAACCAGCTCACCGTCCAAGATTCCGATGGTCTCGTCCTTCTTAACCGCCACGTCACCGATCACGGTGTCGCGAATGGCGTAGGTGAGCTCACCCGAGGCAACGGCGTCCTTGGCGACGGTCATATCCGCAACCTGCTCGTCTGCATCCTCAATTGCGCCGTTGAATACCGACAAAGCCACGTATCCCTGCGAGAAGGATTTGGTGGGTACGACGCGCACGTCCACGTCAGCACAAAGGCTTGCCGCCTGAAGGGCTGTGAGCAGGATGTTGCCGTTATTGGGCAGGATGATGACGTGATCCGCATCCAGCTGGCCGATCGCGTCCACGAAATCCTCGGCACTTGGGTTGGAGGTCTGCCCTCCGTCGATAATGATATCCGCACCCAGCTCGGAGAACAGCGCGTGCATGCCCTCGCCGCTGGCAACCGCGATCACGCCGTAGGGCTGATGGATCTTTTTCTTCTTTTGCTCTGCAACCGTTCTCTCAGAGTGCTGCAGGCTCATATTCTCAATCTTGACCTCCAGGTACTCGCCATACTGCTGGCAAAGCAGCAGCACGTCCGCGGGCACCATGGTGTGCGCGTGCACCTTGAGCACGTCGCCGTCGCGCAGCGCAACGATGGAATTGCAGTTCTTTGCCTCCAAAGATGCGCGGAAGCCTGCAAGGTCAAACGCCTCGGGATCGCCCTTTGCGCGCTGCAATCTCACAAGCACCTCGGTGCAATAGCCCCATTCCAGCGGGCTGTCGGTGGTAAAGAGATCGTAATTGATCGCGGGCCTTGCCACGGGTGCTTGCTCGTCAAAGCTGCCGATCAGGATCTCCTTGCCGCTCAGCGCGTCATACATGCCCACGATCATGGCAAGATACCCCGCACCGCCGCTGTCCACCACGTCTGCCTGTGCAAGCACGGGCAGCATTTCCTTGGTCTTGGCCAGCGTGTGCTGTGCCTGCTCGATCAGAATCTCAAACAGCTGCTCAAAGGTGGTGTCCTCGGTTACGTTCTTGGCCGTATACTCCGAGCTTTCGCGGAACACAGTCAGAATGGTGCCCTCCACGGGATTTGCCACCGCGTGATACGCACGTGCAACGCCTGCCTCCAACGCCTTTGCAAACTCCGCAGCATCCATGCTTTCGCAATCCGCCACGGCAGCGGCAACGCCTGCTATGTACTGCGAAAGGATCACGCCCGAATTACCGCGCGCACCAAGCACGCAGCCGCGGGAAAAGTTAGCTAAGTGTCCGCCCAGCGTATCCTCGTCAGAAAGACGGGCAAGCCCTCCTTCCAGCGTCTTGGTCATATTGACACCGGTGTCCCCGTCTGGAACGGGAAAAACGTTGAGATCGTTGATCTCCTCCATATGTGCGCGCAAGCCCTGCACTCCGCCCAAAAGCAGCGTACGAATGGCCGCGCCGTCAAGTCTTATCGTTTCCATCGTATCATCCATCCATCCTTTTACGTATTCGCGGGCAGCATATTGCCGGCCAGTCGCTCCATATAGGCAGCGATCGTGCCAAGATCCACGCGTTTCCCGTCCTCACAGAGCAGCCATTGGCCAAGAACGTGTGCCATGCCGCTGGTCACAAAGGTCGCGGTCATGCGACGCTCGGTGCTATCGTCATTTCCATCATAGGCCTGCATCAGCTTGCTTTCCAGCTTTGCCACAAAGGCGTCCATTCTGCCCTTATAAACCATACGCAGCTCCTCCGATTGCTTTTCCACCGCAGCAAGCAGGCCGCGCACGTAAGCCTTGGGAGATTCAAACAGGCTCTTTTTTTCCGAAAAAGTATTCATCAGCTTCTCAATGCAGCTCTCTTCAATTTCGTTTGCCAAAGCCAGCGAGTCCACGTAATGCTTATAAAACGTGGTCTTGTTGATCATCGCACGCTCGCAGATATCCTTAACCTTGATCTTTTCGGGCAAATACTGGGCACGCAAGGACAAAAACGCCTGTTTGATCTGCTGCTTGGTCTTTACGATTCTCAAATCCATAGAAGCTCCTTTCCGCATCTGTCACAAATGCAAAAATAATCAACTTTAGTTGCTTATCCAATTATAGTCGCTTTTAGTCGGTTTGTCAATATATTTATGAAAATTATCATACTTTTCTTGACGATTGCCGAAAATGTGCTATAATAATGATATATACTTTATTAAACAAAGTAAAGGAGGCACAGGAATGCGCGCAAAGAATCCGATTTTGCCCGGGTTTCATCCCGATCCCTGTATTTGCCGCGTGGGAAAGGACTACTTTTTAGCCACCTCCACCTTTGTTTGGTTCCCGGGGGTGCAGCTTTATCACTCGCAGGATCTGGTGCATTGGCGAGAGATCCCCTGCCCTTTGCGCAGGCCCTCACAGCTGGATCTGCGCGGCTGTCCCAATTCGGGCGGTATATGGGCTCCTTGCCTTTCTTACTCGGACGGAACGTTCTATCTGATCTACACCGTGGTGCGCAATTTTCACGGCATCTTCAAGGATACGCCCAATTATCTTGTCACCACGACCGATATTTTCAGCGGAGAATGGTCCGAGCCCATCTATCTCAATTCCAGCGGCTTTGATCCCTCTCTCTTTCACGCACCAAATGGCAAAAAGTATCTTGTCAACATGCTATGGGATCACAGGCTTGAAAACCATCCCTTTGGCGGAATTCTGCTGCAGGAATACTCGGTCAGCGAGCAAAAACTCGTGGGCGAGATCAAAAATATCTACTACGGCACAGACGTTGGCTGTACCGAAGCACCTCACTTGTTTTACAAGAACGGCTACTATTATTTGTTGGTTGCCGAGGGAGGTACGCTTTACAATCACGGCGTACGCCTGGCACGAGCAAGGAATCCGGAAGGGCCTTACGAGACCGATCCCCTGCCCATTCTGACCACCAGGCACGCGCCCGATGCGCCGCTGCAAAGAGCAGGCCACGGCTCTTTGACCGAAGCCCCGGACGGCACGCCCTATATGGTCTATCTTTGCGGCAGACCGATCGGTGAGAGAAAGCGCTGCATTCTCGGCCGCGAGACCGCGCTGGCACGCCTGACCTGGACCGAGGACGGCTGGCTGCGCCTTGATGGCGGTGGCATTGTTCCCAATCCCGAGATTGAGGTGGATTTGCCCTGTGCCGAGGCAGAGACCTTGCCCCCAACAGACACGTTTGACTGCGACGTGCTTCCCGAAAGATATAAAACGCTGCGCGTGCCGCTTGATAGGATCGGTTCACTCTCGGAGCATCCGGGCTGTCTGCGCCTTTACGGACACCAGGCCATCACCTCCTGCGACCTGCAGACTATGGTGGCAAGGCGTCTGCAGTCACACAACTGCATTGTCACGGTCAAAATGGCGTTTGCCCCGCAGGATTTTCAGCAGATGGCGGGCTTGACCGTATTTTACGATACCTACAATTTCTATTACCTCTACATGAGCCGAGAGGACGACGGCTCTCGCGCACTGCGACTTTGCGTGCGCAACAATCTGCAATTCTCGGATCCCTTGGGCGGTGCTGTTCCCGTCAGCGACGTCGGTGCCGTATGGCTGCGCGCCCATATCAAGGGCTGCACGCTGCAGTTTTCCTTCTCGGAGGACGGCGAGCATTTCTCCCCCGTCGGAGAGACGCTTGACTGCTCCAACCTTGCCGACGAGGGATACAGCGAGATTGGCCACGAGGGGCACACAGGCACGCTTGCGGGCATGGCTTGTCAGGGGCTCTCGGGCAGACGCATTTATGCGGATTTTTATAGCTTTACATACCAAGATATCACAGAGTAAAGGAGTAAAACAATGGCAAAGAACGTACAGGATATTATGAACATGATCCGTGAAAACGGCATCAAAATGGTGGATTTCAAGATGGTGGACGTGGCAGGTCAGTACCGTCACGTAACCATTCCCGCACAGAATTTTTCCGAGGACGTCATGAAAAGCGGCATCGGCTTTGACGCCTCCAACTACGGCTACGCCGTGGTGGAAAAGAGCGACATGGTGTTCATCCCCGACCCCGATACGGCGGTGATTGATCCCTTCTGTGAGATCCCCACGCTTTCCATGACCGGCGACGCCATGATCATTGCAAGCCCCGAAAACAAGCCGCTCGCACAATACCCCAGAAACATTATCAAGGCGGCCGTTGCGCACATGCAGGCAAGCGGCGTGGCCGATACCATGAAGATTTTGCCCGAGTTTGAGTTCTATCTCTTTGATAACGTGGGCTGGGAGGTCTCCCCCAACTATATCGGCGCGCACGTGGATGCTGAGCAATCCTATTGGAACAGCGATGCGCAAGGCCAAGGCGTGATTGTACCCAAGCAAAAGGCTTACCATATCGCCAAGCCCTTTGACCGCGCGTACGAGGCTCGAAGCGAGATGTGCCTGCACATGCTGGACGCAGGCATTGAGATCAACTATCATCACCCCGAGGTGGCTGCCTCCGGTCAGTTTGAGATTGAGCCGCAGCTTGGCGAGGTCACGCACATGGCTGACGCGACCATGATGATCAAGTATATCATTCACAACACCGCACTCAAGTACGGCAAGTCTGCCACCTTTATGCCCAAGCCCATTTACGGCGAGGCAGGCAGCGGTATGCACGTGCACATGCTGCTTTTCAAGGACGGCGTGCCCGTATTCTCGGACGACAACGGATATGCGCATCTGAGCGAGACCGCACACTATTTCATGGGCGGAATCTTAGCGCACATCTCTTCCCTTTGCGCGCTGACCAATCCCAGCACCAATTCCTTCAAGCGTCTGGTGCCCGGCTTTGAAGCACCCGTCACGGTTGGATACGCAACCTCCAACAGAAGCGCGGTCATCCGCATCCCCGCGTACGCCAAGTCGCCCGACAAGCGCCGCTTTGAGCTGCGCAATCCCGACGCGACCTGCAACCCCTATTTCTGCTATGCGGCCATTTTGATGGCAGGCCTGGACGGCATCAAGAACAAGATCGATCCGCACGCAAACGGCTGGGGGCCTTACGACGTCAACCTCTATCACCTCTCTGACGAGGAAAAGGCAAAGCTGCACCATCTGCCCACCTCGCTGCCCGAGGCGCTGGACGCGCTGGAGGCTGACCATGATTATCTGACCGAGGGCGGCGTTTTCCCGATCGAGCTGATCAATAACTTTATTAAAACCAAGCGTGAGGAATGCCGCGCCATGGCAGCCATTCCTCATCCTGCCGAATTTGAAAAATACTACAATCTGTAATTTATGAGCAAGAAAAAACAACTGCTGATCATCCTGCCCTGCGTTGCCGTATTGCTTGTGGCAGCGTTTGCGGCATGGGTGCTTTGGGCCAATACGGCGCTTGTACGCACCGATTACACGGTAGCAAGCGAGCGACTGCCGCGTGAATTTGACGGCTTTGTTGTCGCGCAGGTGGCTGACTTGCACAACGCAGAATACGCGGCCGACAATCAAAAGCTGATCTCCATGCTGCAAAAGGCCAAGCCCGACATCATCGTGCTGACGGGCGACACCATTGACGCGCGCAACCCGAACGTGCCCTTGGTGCTGGACTTTTTGCAAAAGGCCATGCAGATCGCGCCATGCTATTTTGTGACGGGTAACCACGAATGCGCGCTCAATCGCATGGAGTATTACGATATTGAAGCGCAGATCCAAGAGCTGGGCGTAGAAATTTTGCGTGCCGAGACAGTCACACTCGAGCGCGACGGTGCACAGATCACGCTGCTTGGCGTGGACGACGAGAACTTTGACGGCACGCTGCACTCGCCTGCGCAGCTGCGCGAGCTTGCGGGCACGGATGGATACACCATTCTGCTCTCGCACCGCCCCGAATACTTTTGGCGGTATGCCGAGGCACAGATCGATCTGACCTTCTCGGGGCACGCGCACGGCGGCCAGTTTCGCCTGCCGCTGATCGGTGGGCTTTACGCGCCCGGCCAGGGCGTGCTGCCTGAATACGATTGCGGCGTTTATACCTACCAAAATTCCAGCATGGTGGTCAGCCGCGGTATCGGGCAAAGCTCTTTCCCGCTACGATTCAATAACATACCCGAGTTGGTTATCGTCACGCTGACAAGCACCCAATAAAACAAAGGAGAACGTTATGGCAAAGCTGCATTTCCTGAAATCCGTTACCGACACCATCAACACCTCGTTTATCCTGGAATCCAACGGCACGCTGCTGGTCGTAGACGGTGGATTTCCCTCCGAAGCCTCTTACTTATACGAATATCTCAAAGGCCTCGGCGGCCACGTGGACACTTGGTTTCTGACGCATTTTCACGACGACCATTTCGGTGCATTTCTGACCATACTGCAGGAGCACCCCGATATTATCATCAACAAGGTCTGCTTCAACTTCCCCTCCGACGAGTTCATTCTCAAATACGAGCCCAAGCAGAGCTGCAAAATGTCCGAGGAGTGGATCAGAATCTTCAATAAGTCGATCAAGACGCGCAATCTGCCCGTGGTGACTGCCACTGAGGGCGACGTGCACGAATACGACAACGGAAACGTGACTGTCCGCGTGCTGCGCACGTACGACGAATCACTCCCTTACATCAACGATTCCTCCACTGTCTTCCGCTTTGAGGTGGACGGCAAGAGCATTCTGTTCCTTGGCGACCTTGCGGTCAAGGGCGGCCATCAGCTGCTTGCCAAGGCAGATCCGACTATGGTCAAGGCCGATTTCGTACAGATGGCGCATCACGGCCAAGGCGGCGTGGACAAGGAGTGCTACGAGGCGATCAAGCCCACCTATTGCCTGTGGCCGACGCCCTCCTGGGTGTGGAACAACATGGGCCCCGGCGGCTACGACACCAACGTTTTTCAGACTATCATCGTGCGCGGTTGGATCTCCTCGCTGCGCTGCGTCAAGAAGCATTATCTCATGATCGACGGCACGCAGGTCATTGATCTGACAGAGGTATAAACCATACAAATATTTTAAAATAGCCGTAGGGGCGACTTCGGAATCGACCGCGGGTAATTTTATGTCAATGCGGGCGATTCTTGAATCGCCCCTACGTTTTTACTACTAAACCCACGGTTTAGCTACTGGAAAAACAAGTCATTGACGGATTTTGCCGGGTATGGTACAATGAAAACACAACCAAAACGAGAGGGGCTACGGGTACATGAATATTGGTGAAAAGATTTGTCAGTTGCGCAAGGAGCGCGGTATGACGCAGGAAATGCTGGCTGAGCAGTTGGTGATCTCTGCGCAGGCGATATCCAAATGGGAGCGCGGGGTGGCAAATCCCGACCTTGAACAAATTCCGCGCATAGCCAAGCTCTTTGGCATTTCAACCGACGAGCTGCTCGGACTTTCCGCGCCCAAAGCCACCGACGGTGAGCTTGAGCGGCGCGTGGCATCCTTGGAGAGATTGCTCGAAATGCTGACTGCCAAGGACGAGGGTGCCTCCAAGGAGATCATGCTGCGCGAAGCACCGCGCGTGGCAAGCTTTGATTTTTCCAACATGTCTGCGGAGGATAAAAAGAAATGGAAGCCGGACGGTCTGCACGTCATGGACGACAAGGGTGCGCTTTGCATAAAAGCCGTACCCGTTGAGCGGAAGGTGGGTGAGATCGTTGACCCGCAATGTATCATCGCGGGGTTGAGCGTTGGGCTTGACGGTGTGTCGCGTATTCTGATCAAGCTTTCCACCACGGGAAACCGCAATCATCATGCGCTGCAGGTTTTCTTTACAACCCGCGAAAATGCAAACTGGGATGAGTATAAATCTATACGTACAGGTTATCCCAATGGCAATAAAATGACGCTGGATCTCGCCGTGAATCATCCCCTGTTCTGCGGCATACTGACAGGCTTGCGTATAGATCCGTTTGCTGACGGTCACGGACGCACGGAGATCGAATCCGTCATGCTGATTTCCCCGCAAGGAGAGGTCATGTTTGAAATGCAGGCTGATGCGTACAAGGAAAAAATTGTATGTAAGGAGAATGATGACAAGCTGGAGGACATAAAAGAACCGACCATCGTGCTCAAAAACGCCAAGCTGTGCCCCGAGCTGCCCGGCATTACCTTTTTATCCGATCCCGTCAAGGCTATGCGCCAAGTCTGGGATCCCATGCTGGTGTGTGACGATTTGGATCTGAATATTGACCGCGCAAGATACCTGCATCTGCGCATCAAGACGACGCTGTTTGATCAGAACAGGAAGCCTTGGTATGAAATGAGCGCAAATGCACACATCAACGCTGAAATGAAATTGTATTTCAAGACGCCCGGCTGCGAGGACTACACCGAACAGCGCAAATTTCACGTGAGTTATCTGGCAACCGGCCAGATGCAGGATATTTACGTGGACACCTCAAATAACGGCTTCTGGCACGGCACGCTGACAGGGCTTCGCCTTGACCCGATCGAAAACCAGGGAGCGTCGTTTGAGCTTGAACAGATCGAGCTTTTAGAGGGTACGCCCAAGATCAAAATGAGCGGATTTATGAGCAGCCTTGAAGAAAAGATCAGAAAGCTTGAGCAGGATATGGACGATCTGCGCTGTGAGATGGACGAGCTTTCCTGCGTGCGCGACGATTGCGAGGATACTTGCGACGAGCTGGAAAGCCGCTTGGAGGAGCTTGAAAGTCGGCTGGACGAATTGGAAGATAAGGATTGAGTTGGTCTTGAAAAAGTCGCGGGAGGCCCTCCTTACCTACGACAAAGATTCACGGAGATTCGTAGGGGGCGTTTCGCCTCCCGCAAAAAAACGGCGGTTGTTCACCGCCGTTTTTTGTTTATAATTTGGTAGACTGATACCACGTGGGGATCGGGTTTTGCATGTTGTCGTACCAGGCAAGCACCTCGGCGGCCTGGTTTTTCATGGTCGCGATCTCGCGCTCGCCAAACGGAATCGCCCAGGGCAAGGAGCTCAGCGTATTGGAGCTGATATACAGCGCCAGCAAACGCCAAAAATCCATGGGCACGTTGCCGCCAAAATAGCCGTCCACCATACCGGAGGCAAACGCGGGAGAAGCCCCGGCACACCACACGATGCGGTTGAATTCCTCCCAGGGGTCGCCGTAGTCGTCGCGGTCAAAGTCAATGATGACAAGACTGCCGTCCGTGTCCACCATCATGTTGCCGATGTGGTAGTCGCCATGCTGATACGTTTGCGGACGCCCGCAGAGCAGATGGCGGTTTTTTGCGATGTAATCAAGGAAAGGCTGATCAACGTCATACTTCAAGGGGCAATCGCGGTACATGGCGATCTTGCGGTCGATCTTGGCATTGAAGCGGCCTTCCCATTCGGGCACGCCGTCGGGCGCGGGGAGGGTATGAATACGGGCAAGGATCTTCCCTGCCTCGCAGCCGTAGTCGTATTGCATCTGCGCGGGTAACGTGGGAATATGCTGCTCGGCATCGTACCCTTCAATAAAGCTTTGCAAGACATAAACGCCCTCGTCGCACGTGCCAAACTCGATGGGCTTGCACATGGGAATGCCCAGCGCGGCCACTTTTTGCATTTGCGCAAACTCGCGCTGCTTGCGCTCGGCCCGCTCGGGCGCAGCCACGCGCAACAGATACACAGAGCCGTCACGCGTGACCGCTCTGTATTTTTGATCCCCCGACCAGCCCTTGTCGATCGGGATTTTGGATGTAATTGCGGAATATATGTCAGTCATACAAGACTCCTGTAAGTTGTCTCAAAATAAACAAAAATCGTCCTTAAAGTAAGCACCGCACTTTGCAAGCTCACCCATCACCTTTTTGTATCCCTTTTCGCTTTTGTACCAATCCTGCTTGGATATTCCCTGTGTTACGGTGGGAGCGATCAACAGCTCGGCATCTTGAAAATGGCGGGAATACGACATGAAGGCTCTGCGCGCATGAAAAGCCTGACAGCAAATGATCCCTCTTTTGATCGAAATCCCGGCGTCTTTCAGTACTTGCGCCGAATACATGGCATTTTCCATCGAATTGGTGGCGCGATCCTCGCACAGTATTGCACTTTCCGGCACACCGTTTTGCAGCAATATGTGCTTGCAATAAGTAAATTCGCTATCATATTCTCCGGCATAGCGAGGATTGTCAATATTTTCTACAGCAAACCGCATCAGCGTGGAAGAATACAACCCCGACGGCATAATATACCGTGCATAACCTGCAAGATAGAGCTGTGCAGCTTTTTCCGTGATGGCAGATTTTGATGTTCCGGGAATAAAAATGATATCACTCCTTTGCAGAGTGTCTTCTATGAAAATAAAATCCGTGATATCTTGTATAGCTCTTTGGTTCATTCACGTCATTCCCTCCAAAGCGTCACAGCGGGTAAAAGGTCTCCGCCACCAAAGGAGTGCCATGCAACCACTCTCTCCTGCTCGGGGATATAGAGCAGCATTTGCCCGAACGCGCCGCCCTTGCCGTATGCCTTGCCCGAGCAGATATTGTGAAACTCGTAGCCGCGCTTGCGCGTGATCTCGCACCACTCCTCAGACAAAATGCGCTTGCCCTGCCAAAGGCCGCCGCGCAAATACAGCTCGCCCAGCTTTGCCATATCCTCTGTGTAAATATATAAACCGGTTGCGCCGATGGGATATCCCTTGGGGCACTTGCTCCATGCCATTTCGCGGTAGCCAAGCGGATAAAACAAACGCGTCCACAAAAAATCGTCCACCTTTTCCCCGCTCTTTTTGCTGACCACGCGCGAAAGCAGATAAAAGGCCGCGTCGCTGTATGCCCACTTCTCACCCGGCTCAAAATCCAACTTGGTTTTGAACAAATAGTTCAGGTAGTCGTCGGTGCCCAGCTTGCTTGCATCGATCGCGTCAATGTCAAGATATCCAAGCGGAAAGCCGCAGGTGTGTGTCATGGCGTGATGCACGGTCATGTGCTGCCACTTCTCGTCCATTCCCTCGGGCAGCTCGTCCGAAAAGATATCCACGATTCTCTCGCCCATATCGATCAACCCCGCGTCGTACAGCATGCCGATGGCGGTGACCACGAACGATTTAGCTACCGAATAGCTGTTCTGGCAGGCGTTGCCCTGGTTCAGGGTAACGGTCTCGATATTGCCTTTATGGATCTCGGTGATCTTATAAAACGTGCCGCCCGCCTTTTGCGCGGCCTCGGTCAGATACTCTAAATATTTGCTCATAATACGCGTCTCCTTTGCGGTCATGATAATTCTTACCTCTCTATTATAGCAGTTTCCCCATGGCGGACGCAAGGGATTTTCGCAAATTCACCAAAAATTTTCATGTGCTCTTCCTTTTCTTGACATGCATACGGAAAACGTGTATAATTAAGGCAGTACGATTCTCTTTGGAGGTAGCAAAATGAAAAAACGCATATTCTCTTTGCTTTTGGTCTGCGTGCTGCTGGCAAGTGCTTGTGTCCTGCTTGCGTACGGCGCCCCGGACTATGATGCGATCCCCTCTTACATTTACGACTTTTCCAAGCCCGAGATCACCTTAAAGTTTACAAGCGCTGCAAACCTCTCCTATCAGATCGTCGAGGGAGAGTACGGTTCGTTTACCGCAAGTGCAAACGACCCCGCGCTTAACCTGGATTGTCCCGACGTGAAAACGAGTGACGCGGCTTATATGCGCATTGAATACCGCACCACGGCCAAGCACATGGGCGAAATGTACGTGGCGCGCAACGATGGCGTTACCATGTCGCAGGATCCCGCATCCCACCTGGAATGGGATTGGATCGCGGACGGCGAGTGGCACACGCTGATCATTCGCTGTGACGGCTGGGCAGACCTTGAGAACGTCTACTTCACGCAATTCCGCATTGACCCGCTGCATTCCCATGCAGGCGTGCAGGCAGGAGATGCGATCGACATGCGCTACGTTGCATTCTTTGACACCAAGGAAAAGGCCGAGGCCTTTGACATTGCCGCTTATCACGAATACGAGCAGCAGCTGGAGAAGGAAAAAGAAGAGGCCACAACGCTTCCCAAGGCCGAGTGGCCCGATCCCGAATTCTCCGAGATCACCCCTTCAACCGACGATAATTACGCAGGCACGCTCAAAATCACCTACTCCGAGGACGCCAAGTATGCCACTATCTCCTATGGCGAAGGTGAGAATGCAGTTTCCTACACTGTTCCCAACAACGACATCAACCTGTTTGGCGGCTATGCGGGCACGGACGATCTGGATCGCTCCCTGTTCGATTCCTCCGAAGTAGGCGTTGTGACTGAGGATCACGACGTGGGTATGTTCTATTTTCTCTGGCATGGCCAGCACGGTGACCACGGTGTACAGAACATGCAGCAGATCATTGATGCGGCAGGAGACGACGCAGGCAACGTCAACAACCCGCTTTGGGGTAAGGTGCACACCTGGCACTACTGGAACGAGCCGCTTTACGGCTATTACTACATCGATGACGAATACGTCATGCGCAAGCATGTGGAGCTTCTGATGAACGCAGGCGTGGACTTCTTGTTCTTTGATACCACCAATCTTGCCACCTATTCCGCTATCGCCCTCAAGCTGATGGCGATCCTGCACGAATTCAACGAGCAGGGCTACGACGCTCCCGAGGTCATGTTCTATACCAATACCGACGCGGTGATCCGTGTCAGACAGATCTACGAGGAGATCTACGAGCCCGGTCACTACCCCGACACCTGGTATATGATCGACGGAAAGCCTGCAATTGTAGCCCCCTATGAAGCCAACGTCAACGATTTCTTTACCGTCAAGCTCAATCAGTGGCCGACCGAGGACATGAAGGAAAACGGCTGGCCCTGGATGGACTTTGAATGGCCGCAGAATATTTACAACGATGCAAACGGCAATCCCAGCGTGATCAACGTATCGGTTGCACAGCATCTGGGAACCGCTTGCTTCTCGGATTCCGCCATTTACGGCGACAAGAGCAATCTTGGCAGATCCTTTACGGGCAAGGTCAATAATGCCAAGACCAGAACCGATTATTTTCTCAAACTGAAAAAAGATCCCGATCTGTACGTGCAGGGACTCAATTTCCAAGCACAATGGGAAAGAGCCTTTGAAGCAGACGTTCCCTACGTACTGGTTACGGGCTGGAACGAATGGATGGCACAAAGACAGGATTATCCCGACAAGATCGGCTTTGTGGACTGCGCGTCCAACGAATTCTCCCGCGACATCGAAATGATGAAGGGTGGCTATTTTGATAACTACTACATGCAGCTTGCCTTTAACATCCAGCGCCTCAAGGGTACGGCACCCGTGATCGTGCAGGATGCCCGTAACGCAGTCAACGTCACGGGCGGCTTTGAGGTCTGGGATAAGGTGCTTGTCACCTACACCGACCCCACGGGCGACACGATCGACCGCGACGCTTACGGTATGGGCAGAATCAGATACACCAACACCACAGGCAGAAACGATATCGTGGCATCCAAGGTTACGGCAGACACCAAAAACGTGTACTTCTACGTGGAGACCAACGATTACGTGACCATGTACGACAACAACTCTTCCTGGATGCAGTTGTTCGTGGACGTGGACTGCAACACCGAAACCGGCTGGTACGGCTATGATTATATCGTCAACTACGACGCAAAGGGTGAGTTTACCACAACGGTTGCCCGCTACAACGGCACCGACGGTGCTTACTCCTTCGAGGCAGTCGGTGAGGTCAGCTACAGAGCCAAGGAAAACCGCATGATGATCGCAGTTCCCATGGAAATGCTGGGCATTACCAATCCGAACGGCATCAAATTCCAGTTCAAGTGGGTAGACAGTGAGAGCAAAATGACCACCATGGAGCAGTTCTACACCGATGGCGATACTGCTCCCTTGGGCAGACTCAACTACACCTTCCAGAATTGCGTGAACCCCGAAACGGCGGAGCAGTACGTTCCGAGTGAGCAGACCACAAAGGCCGAATCTACCGATCCTGCAGAGCAAGAGCAGCCCGGTGGATGCAAGTCTGCCTCGTGCAGCGCAATCATTCTGCTCTGTATTGCAGCAATTCCCTGTATTGTTTTCAAAAAGAAAAGAAAGTAAAAATTAAGACCGAGCTCATTTGAGCTCGGTCTGTTTTTGTATAAGCGGCAGGAGCAAGCCCCTGCCCTACAAGATCAGAGCATTGCTAAAATCTCTTGGGCGTTTGTATCGGGCTTTGCCTTGGGCATGACGTGGGTGACGATGCCCTGCTCGTCAATGATAAAGGTGCAGCGCACGACGCCCATGCTGACCTTACCGTACAGCTTTTTCTCTGCCCACGCGCCAAAGGATTCGATGGCGACGCGTTCGGGATCGGACAGGAGAATGAACGGCAGGCTGTACTTCTCGGCAAACTTGACGTGCGATGCAACGCTGTCCTTGCTGATACCGATGACCACGACGTCCTTTTGCTTGAACTGCTCGTACGCGCCCGCAAACGCGCAAGCCTGACGGGTGCATCCCGGGGTGTTATCCTTGGGATAGAAATATACGACTACCTTTTTGCCAAGGAAGTCGGAGAGTGAAACGGGGTTGCCGTTTTGATCGTTGAGTGAAAAATCCGGGGCTTTTTGTCCTACTGTAAGCATAATTACCTCCTAACTTTTGAAACCTCGCCGTGGAGCTCTGCTCCAAAAATGGGTTGGGACCCATTTTTAGGTGAGGTTTGGGCGCGAATGCATATTGATCAAGCAAGTAAAGTTACACTTCGCGCCTATGGTCCTCAATCACTTTTGAAACCTCACCGTGGAGCTCTGCTCCAAAAATGGGTTGGGACCCATTTTTAGGTGAGGTTTGGGCGCGAATGCATATTGATCAAGCAAGTAAAGTAATACTTCGCGCCTATTTTTCTTCCACCTGCTTGCCGCAGATGTGCTCGGGCGTGAGCTTGAGCAACAGCGTGCCTTTTGCAAGGCGGCCAAGCTCGTGCTCGATAAAGGCATCATCCTTGGTGAACTGCTTGCTCAGCGCGCGGCAGATCGGCACGATGCGCTGCTCGTCGGTGATCATTTCAATGCGACCAAATACTACCACGCTGCGCACCAGCAGCGCCCAATCGTTGGGGATGGGCTTACCCGGCTCGGTCACGCAAAAGCAGACCTTATCGGACTTGGCCAGCGATTCGGTGCGGTGGCTGCTGACTCTTCTGCCGGTGTGGAAATACAGGCATCCGTCCTCGGGGTTGTAATAATAGTTAATGGGCGCGGCATAGGGGTAGCCGTCGTCTCCGTTGACGCTGAGCACGCCTCTTTTTTGCTTGCGCAGTATCTTGATGCAATCCTCGCGCGAGAGCTGCTTGCTTTGTCTGACCATTTCACGAAACATATATGTGTGTCCTTTCGGTGTCTTACTTTTTTACAGTATACCACAAAATGCCCGTATCCGTCAAGCATGATTGACAAGGTTTTCCTGATATGGTATAATAAACACAATATAAGCAAAGGACGGTATCATCATGCAATACAGAAAACTCGGAAATACGGGACTTATGGTCAGTGAGATCGGCGTTGGCGGCGAATGGCTGGAAAGACATAACGCCGAGGAGGTCAAGGCAGTCATGGACGCTTGCTACGCAAAGGGCATCAACATCGTGGACTGCTTTATGTCCGAGCCAAACGTGCGCACCAATATCGGTAACGCGATCAAGGATCATCGCGACAAATGGATCGTGCAGGGGCACGTAGGCTCTGCATGGAGAGACGGACAGTACGTGCGCACACGCGATATGGACGAGGTAAAGGCAGCTTTTGCAGACCTTCTGGCGAGATTTCAGACAGATTATATCGATCTTGGCATGATCCATTTTGTGGATAAGCTGGACGATTGGAACACGGTGCTCTCCTGCGGCTTTATGGACTACATGATCGAGCTCAAAAAGAGCGGCGCGATCAGACACATTGGACTGAGCACCCACAACACCAACATTGCAAAATTGGCCGTGGAGCATGGAGCTGTTGAGGTCATTCTCTTCTCGCTCAATCCTGCCTACGACCTGCTGCCGCCCACCGAGAATATTGACGATTTCTTTGTGGACGAATACGACGCGAAGTTTGCGGGCATTGACCCCGAGCGCGCAGATCTTTATAAGCTTTGCGAGCAAAAAGGTGTTGCTATTACGGTCATGAAGGGCCTTGGCGGCGGCAGACTGCTGGATGCAAAGCGTTCGCCCTTTGGCGTGGCACTCACTCCCGTGCAGTGCCTGCATTATGCTCTGACAAGACCTGCTGTCTCCAGCGTGCTGATCGGCTTTGATAACGTCGAGCAAATTCCCTCCTCGCTGGCTTATAAGAGCGCGAGCGAGGACGAGAAGGACTACGCCACCGTGCTTGCCAACGCACCCAGACACGCATACAGCGGCCAATGCACCTATTGCGGACATTGCAAGCCCTGCCCTGTCAATATTGATATTGCCATGGTCAATAAGCTTTACGACCTTGCCACCATGCAAGAGACCGTTCCCGCATCGGTGCGCGAGCATTACCTTGGTCTTGACGCGCACGCAGACGATTGCCTTGCCTGCGGCGCATGCGAAAGCCGTTGCCCCTTCGACGTACCGGTCATTGAGAAAATGAAAACCACGGCGGAGTTGTTTAAGTAAAAGCTCTTGAGGAATATTATGGATACACAGTTTCCGCAAAGAAAAAGAACTCGTTGGGAAGGTTTCGACTATAACTCTGCAGGAGCATATTTTATCA
>JAZNYL010000106.1:0-11276 GCA_045594445.1 Eubacteriales bacterium | reverse complement strand
GCCCATTTTTCGCATTATATGACGGGCGATTCATGAATCTCCCCTACGAATATCTACGTTCACATCTTCAAAGAATACAAAGCCAAGATGGCTGAATCTATCGAGCACGATTTGCATTAATCAAAAAGGGCGGTTCAATTTGTAAAGAATTGAGCCGTCCTATTTACTTTTCACCGTTTTTTTGGTATAATACAATTAATAGATAAACTTGAATTTGACGAAGGAGGTTGCACTATGAAAAAGAAAATTATTATCCCTGTAATTATTGTAATTGTATTGCTACTGGTTTTGTTCTTACCTATTCCACAAGGATCATACGACGACGGCGGAACCCGCGAATACACGGCACTCACTTACAAAATTGTTAAATGGAATAAACTTGTATCTGTATGCAATGAGGATGGCGATATGGAGCGTATTGACACATATACCAATACGTCTGTCTATTGGTTTCCCGATAATTATAAGTTTATTGATGAATTGTGGGAAATGGAATATCACGCTGATTGACATATTCCAATTTGTCGAGCAGAATAGGCGTTGAATGTTGGTGTGATTTTGGTGCAAATTTGGTGCAACACTTTATAGGGCGATACTCACGATATTCACGATATCGCACGAAAACACACGATAAATCTACGATATCACACGATATTTCACGTTATTCACGATATCAAACAGTGTTCTTAAAACTCCAAGAGATAATTACCCATTTGGGATTATTTCGATATACAAAAAGCTCTGCTTCTGCAGGGCTTTTTGTTATTGTAGGGGCGATTCACGAATCGCCCATTTTTCGCATTATATGACGGGCGATTCATGAATCTCCCCTACGAATATCTACGTTCACATCTTCAAAGAATACAAAGCCAAGATGGCTGAATCTATCGAGCACGATTTGCTTTAATCAAAAAGGGCGGTTCAATTTGTAAAGAACCCCGCCGTCCTGTTTACTTTTTGCTGTTTTTTGGGTACAATACAACTAATCGATAAACTTGAATTTGACGGTCAAATTTCACTCTACCGAAAGTTGATTTTTTCCAACCCAACCGTTGGTATGTGTACCTTGCTTCCAATATCGGGTATACTGTGTGCGAAAGGAGAGTGTTTATGAAACAGTTTATCAAATCATATTGGAAAACCCTATTATTTTTCGCACTCGCAGGGATCATTGGCGGGTTCTTTACAGGCATTTACGTATTGGACAGTTATTCGCCCGAGATGCAGCAGCAACTTCTCGATGAGCTGGCTGCCGAAGGACTCGGAGGGCTTCCTGCCGATATCATGGTGGGCATTATTACCGCCATACAGGGTGCAGGATACGGCATTTTCTTGGGAGCGGCAGGCATCTGGCTCGGCAAGAAGACCGGGCTTTGGAGGGATGAAAAAAAGATCACCAAAAAGCCGTTGATCGCGTCTTTGGTTGTTGCTTTGGTCGGTGGCTCGGTATTGATTTTATCCGACCTGCTTTTCTTTGGGCACTATTCGCAAGTCATTATGGATTCGTACAGTGTAAAGCCAACGATCCCGTACTTGATAGCATCCGTTATTTACGGTGGGGTGATCGAAGAAGTCATGCTGCGTCTTTTCTGGTTGACTTTGGTTGCATTCATTCTGTGGAAGGTGCTTGACAGAAAGCATGAACGCCCATCCACGTGGGTGCTGATCGTTGCAAACGTGATCGCCGCACTTCTGTTTGCAGCAGGGCATCTGCCTGCCACAGCAGAGCTGATCGGCCTCTCTCCCATGATCGTATTCCGATGCTTTTTGCTCAATGGCGGCGTGGGCTTGATGTTCGGTTGGTTGTATAGAAAATACGGCTTACGTTATGCAATGATCGCGCACGGCGGATGCCATATTGTTTCAAAGCTGATCTGGATTCTGTTAATATAAGTTCCACGTAGGGGAGGCGTTTTCGCCTCCCTTTTTCAAAAGGCGATTCCTTTTGGAAAGAACCCCGTCGTCCTCTTTACTTTTTTCAAATCCTATGCTATAATAAAACCACAGACACTTGTTTTCCGGAGGTGCTTGCAATGCAGGTGAACGAATATCAGGAATTGGCTATGACAACGCTCAACCCCGAATTGAGTAAAAAGGACGTGTTGATCAACAGCGTCATGGGCTTGTGCGGTGAATCCGGTGAAGCGATCGATATTGTGAAGAAATGGATGGCGCAGGGGCACGAGCTTGATAAGGAGCATTTGGCCAAGGAGCTTGGTGACATTGCCTGGTATTTGGCCGAGGCGGCGACGGCCTTGGATATGTCCTTGGAGGATGTTCTGCAAGCGAACATCGACAAGCTCAAAAAACGCTATCCGGAAGGCTTTGAGAGCAAACGCTCAACGGTGCGTTTGCAAGGTGATCTTTGATTTTTGATTTGTAAGCTAAATTGTAAAACGGAGGTGCAGACATGAAAAAAACGCTTTTGTGGATCTTGATTTTCGCGCTGATTTGTTCTTTTGCAGGCTGCGCCAACGAGCTGCGCGAGCAAGCGCAAACGGATGAGGAAACGACCGAGCCGCAGCAGGGTACGGAGCTCCCGACGCAAATCGATCCTGACCCCGAAACCGAAATGGCAAGCGGCAGCGATGGCTCTGCGCAAGCATGGCACACAGAATGTCAATTCTGCGGCAATCTTGAAGGAGAAGCGCGTTGGTTTATCGCAAGGGTGATCGACGCGCATAGCGTCGTGCCTATCGGAGCAGGGTGCTTTGAGGATGCCGAGGCGGGCGGCGCGTGGATAGATCTGAGCTACGGCTCGGAAAATCTGATCGAAGGCCAAGGCATTGCACAGGGCAACGTCGTGCGCGTGACCTACGGCGGATACGTCATGGAATCCTATCCCGTGCAGATCGTGCCGACGTCTGTTGAAATTGCCGACGATGCCGTCAAGGTACAAGACGGCTTGCATCTGGGCACGTACTATCTGCCGTATAAATCCGATCTTTCGGCGATCACCTTTTATGAGAACGGCTTGTGCAGCGTGTACCGCTCGCCTGATAGTAAAGAGTCATATTCCGCAAAGTATTGGATAAAGGGCGGCAAGGTGTATCTGGACATTGCAACAGCCGCCAAGGTGCACGTCTTTACCATTCTTGAAAACGCTCTTGTGCTGGATCCCGAGCTGACCACGGCCAATTTGTGGGATACCATGCTGTATCACAGAGGCCCTGTCGTATATGCGCTCCCGGATGCGTCGGAGCAGGACGTGCTGGCTGTCGTTACCATGGCGGACAAGGGGCTTGAGAGCATCCCGGAGATTGAAAAAATATACGGAAAATACACCTATGAGCATCCGACCAATCGAATGGATCATCAAGTATATGCTTACAAGATTGACAAGGCTACGACGGCTGCGTGGAGTGAAAGGATCATAGGAACAGATCTGACCTTTACCTACGCGGACGGCAGGGAAATGCTTGTATATACGCAAGGGATGCCCTTGACGCTCAACGAGGCGTATGACAAGGGGTATCTGACGCTTGCGCAGCTGCAGGAGCTGAACGAGGAGCATCGGGATTGCAGCGTCGCGCACAGCTATGACGCGGGCGTTGTGAGCGCTGAAGGTGACAGCGAGATCATTCTCTATACCTGCAAGGAGTGCAAAGCAACCAAAGCCGTGCCGCTGCCCGACGATTTTTCCTTTACCCTGACATATAAATATGATCTCTCTTACGATTCGGCAACCGGGCATTTGAAAAACGGCTACAACTATGACCTGGACGTCAAGTGCGAAACCACGCTGGTGCTGGATCACGCTGAGTTGATGGATATTTACAGAATTCTCTATAACGGGAATCTGTTTGAGATCAAAGAGACCTTCTTTGCAACCGACCAACAGATGGAGCCCTCTTACGAGATAAAAATTTCTTATACCGTAAACGGAGAAACCACGACCTTTGAGATTTGGGGCGCATCGCATACGACCTACAGCGATTGGCAGCTTTGGCCCGAATTTGGCTACGCATACGAAAAGGTGGTCAACGACTATATCATCGGCAGCGAGGAATACGGGGCAATGCCGCCCAATCAGAATATGTATATGTAACCAATCAGCATACTCAAGGAGGCTTTGATATGAAAACACAGTGGAAGGATCAGCCCTTGCTTTACAAGATCGTTTCGATTGCGTCGATCCTGGTCAGTGTCGCAGTGATCGTATTTGCGATGCTGGGCATATTTGACGTATTGCCCGATGCGGGTGATATCTATATTCCGCTCTTGGGTGTGGAGTCGCTTTGTCAGACCTATCTGCAATGGAACAAATCCAGAACGGCTGCATATTTCAATCTTGGCGCGGCGATCATTATTTTTATCTGCGCGGCTTGCGTGTTTTTTATCAAATAATCCGTTAATGATAGTATGACCTTGGAGGTAAGATTTGCAAAGTATGATCAGAAATATACAAGAGCGTGACAGAGAAGAAGTGCTCTGTATGATGCGCACGTTCTACGCGTCCGACGCGGTGTGGAGCAATGGCTCGGACGAGATATTCGCGGCCGACGTGGACGCGTGTCTGTCGGATTCTCCCTATATCGAGGGCTATGTGTTCGAGGGTGACGGCGTCCTGCAGGGATATGCCATGGTGGCAAAGAGCTTTTCGACCGAATTCGGCAAGCCCTGCATGTGGCTGGAGGATATCTACGTCGCGCCCGAATTCCGCGACCGCGGCATCGGCAGCGCTTTTATGTCGTTTATTCAAAACAAATACACGGACGCGATCTTCCGCTTGGAGGTCGAACCGGAAAACGAGAGAGCCGTTCACGTATACGAAAAATGCGGCTTTGTCGTGATTCCTTATATGGAAATGAAGAAATAAGTCACTCCACCGTCGGTTGGATTCCCCACATTCAACCGTCGGTGTGTTGATTTTGACCTTGAAAGCGTATAAACTGTGACCGAAAGGAGGGCGCAACACATGGATCAAATCAAGATCGGCAAGTTCATTGCCGAATGCAGAAAAAACAAGAACATGACGCAGGCGCAGCTGGCAGAGAAGGTCGGCGTGACCGACAGGGCTGTGTCCAAATGGGAAAACGGCCGATCCATGCCGGATTCCTCGATCATGTTGGAGCTTTGCGGTGAGCTTGGGATCACCGTCAACGATTTACTTTGTGGGGAGAGAATTATTATGGAAAACAATCAACAGAAAAACGAAGAGCTTTTGCTGAATATGGCAAAGGAATTGGAACAGAAAAACAAAACTATTTGGAATGCAATGTGGACGATCATGACGGTGAGTATCATTGGATTGATCGGCGGTCTTGCGATCATCGCGTTTTTTGTGCCTGAGGGTCCTTGGATGCTCGTTGCAATACTTGCGCTCTGCGTGATCTTCCTGATACCGTGCTTCTACGCATTAAAGCTCGAGGTCAGTGTAGGTGCTTATAAGTGCAAAAATTGCGGTTACGAGATCGTGCCTACCTATATGCAGGCACTTAATGCGATGCACAGAGGAACGACTCGATACTTGAAGTGCCCCAAATGCAACAAACGCACCTGGTGCAAAAAAGTCTTAAAGAAATAAAATCCAAAAGCGGCATCCGCGTAAGGCGGGTGCTGCTTTTGGATTTTGCAAATGTTCACAAAAAGTTTACAATATCCGTCCGCATATTTTTGCTGCACTACGACATGCACAAAAGAGGCCATACGTAAGCACAAAAAGGGCGTCTTTCCACCAAAAATTGATGAATTTTTCACAAACCTATAGACTTTTATAAAATTATATGATATAATAAGACGGTTATAATTTAAAGTAATCACAGGAGGATTTACTAACCATGAAAAAGAAATTGACTACGGTTGAATTTCGTGGCACTCCGGAGCAGGAAGCTCAGTTGCTTGAAGTGATCAAGAAGTATGAGGGCGTACCCGGTGCAACCATGCCCATCATGCAGGAGGCTCAGGCAATCTACGGCTATCTGCCCTACGAGGTGCAGAAGATCATCGCAGAGAAGACCGGCACGCCCATTGAAAAGATCTACGGCATTGCTACCTTCTATGCACAGTTCAAGCTCAATCCCGACGGTGACATCGCAGTTGCGGTTTGCCTGGGTACCGCTTGCTACGTTAAGGGCTCCGGCGACATCATCAACAAGTTCTCCGATCTGCTCGGCGTTCCTGTAGGCAGCACTTCGCCCGACGGCAAGTACTCCCTGGAGGCTACCAGATGCATCGGCGCATGCGGTCTGGCTCCCGTTCTGACCGTCAACGGCGAGGTATACGGCAGACTGACTGTTGCTGACGTTCCCGAAATCATCAAGAAGTACGTAGACTAATTCACCAAATCTGCGGAAGCATCCGCTAAAAATTGGAGATCACGAATATGAAGATCAGCGAAATCGGTAAACTTTTGGACGCACAGCTGCTTTGCGGTGAGGAGCACCTTGATTCTGAGGTCATCTCCGCCTGCTGCAGCGACATGATGAGCGACGTGCTCGCTTACGTCAAGGACCAGGGTGTACTTATCACGGGACTTATCAATTCGCAGGTGATACGCACTGCAAATATGATGGACATGATCTGCATTGTTTTCGTCAGAGGGAAAAAACCGACCGAGGAGATGGTGGAGCTTGCAGAGGAGTGCGGCATTGCCGTGATGTGCAGCGATAAGCGCGCGTTTGAGGCAAGCGGTATTCTGTATGCTGCGGGACTGTCCCACAGTGCCGGGGGTCAATGATGTCTGACGTTGTAAAGTTTCATTTTGACGTGGACGGATCGGACTTTTCGTCCGCCGGTGCTGCGTCGGTTTCGGTCAAGAAAAAGCTGCGCCAGCTTGGATATTCGCCCGAGGTGATCAGACGCGTGTCGATCGCCATGTACGAGGGGGAGATCAATATGGTCATTCACGCAAACGGTGGCACTGCCGACGTAGAGGCGTCGGATGACAAGATCGTCATCATCCTTGCGGACAAGGGCCCGGGTATTCCTGACGTGGAGCTTGCCATGCAGGCAGGCTATTCCACGGCCAAGGATCATA
The DNA here is from genome assembly GCA_045594445.1 of Eubacteriales bacterium. GTDB lineage: Bacteria > Bacillota > Clostridia > Oscillospirales > CAG-272 > SVQP01. The sequence continues at coordinate 4,297 of JAZNYL010000106.1, read as the reverse complement.
TCCGCAATCTCGGATTCGGCGCGGGCATGGGCTTGCCGAACATGATCAAATATACGGACGATCTGCGTATCGATACCGTAGTGGGAGAGGGAACCACCATTACCATGACGGTTCTTCTCTGAAGAAAATCATCAAATGATGCGAGGTGTGTATGATACGACAGTATGAGCACTCGGTATCACTTGATATCGAAAAATGCAAGGGCTGTACCGCGTGTCTGAAGCGTTGTCCGACCGAGGCCATCCGTATCCGTGACGGCCATGCGGTCATCAATTCGGTGCGATGCATCGATTGCGGGGAATGCATCCGCGTCTGTCCTTACAAGGCCAAAAAGGCCACACACGATTCCTTGTCTGTTCTGAATGATTACAAATATACGGTCGCGCTCCCCGCGCCCTCGCTCTACGGACAGTTTGACAATCTTGACAACATCGGATACATCATCCGCGGCCTTCTGGACCTTGGATTTGACGACGTGTTTGAGGTTGCGTGTGCCGCAGAGCTGGTCAGTGCCTATACGCGTAAATACATCAACAGAGAGGACGTGAAAAAGCCCGTAATCAGCTCGGCTTGCCCGACGATTATGCGCTTGATCAGTACCAATTACCCTTATTTGTGTGAGAATATCATGCCTATTCTGCCACCCATCGACATTGCGGCCATGCTTGCAAGAGAGAAGGCTATGGCAGAGCATCCCGAGCTTCGGGATGAGGATATCGGCATTATCTTTATCTCACCCTGTCCCGCCAAGGTCAGTTACGTCAAGAACAACTTTGCGGGAGAACGAAATTACGTATCCGCAACCGTTTCGGTCAGAGACGTGTATTTCGCGCTGCTTGACAAGATGAACAAGTATAAGGAGGAGCCTTACGAGGTCACCGAGGCCGGCATCATCGGTATCGGCTGGGCGTCCACGGGCGGCGAATCCACCGCGATCTTGAACGACCGCTACTTAGCGGCCGACGGGATCGAAAACTGTATCCGCGTGCTTGACCGTATTGACAGCGCGGATATTACCACGCTTGATTTTGTTGAGCTCAACGCTTGCAGCGGCGGCTGTGTGGGCGGTGCGATGACGGTGGCAAACCCGTATATTGCACAGGCCAGATTGCAGTCTCTGAAGCGTTATCTGCCCGTTTCTCCCAACAGACCGGCCAGCGATTGGATCCCCGATAAGTATTTCCATGAAAAAGAGATCGAGTACAATCCCTACGGCTTGCTTTCCGAGGACAGACGCACGGCTATGCGCATGATGAGTGATATCGAGTGCATTGCAAAGGCGCTGCCCGGATTGGATTGCGGCTCTTGCGGTGCTCCCAACTGTATGGCGTTTGCCGAGGATATCGTCAAATGCGAGGCAGGCGCGGACGAGTGCACCGTCATGCTCAAGCGTCTGATGAAGGAGAGAGGCATTGAAACCGAGCGAGAGGAGCTTCTCCATCGCTTTGACAGTATTATTCAAGAGAATCACCGAAACGAGGAGGTGTAGGTTATGAAGGTGTATACGCTTTGTAAGCTGCTGGAGGCGCGCATGCTTTGCGGCACAAGCGATCGGGAGTTTGAGGGTGTATACGTAGGCGATTTTCTCAGCCGCGCAATGAGTCGCGTGCAGGTAGGAAACGCCTGGGTGACCATCATGGCCAACATCAACGTCGTAGCGGTTGCCAATCTGACCGAGCCCGCAGTGATTGTACTGGCGGAGGACGTTACTATGCAGGAGCACGTGCTGCAGGAGGCAAGAAACAATGACCTTTGCGTCATAACCTCGCCCATGTCTGCGTACGAAATCTGCTGCGCCATCGGGCAGAAGGCAGGGGAGTGACCCCATGAGCCTGTATCGGTGTGATCTGCACCTGCATTCCTGCCTGTCTCCCTGCGGAGACGACGATATGACTCCGGGTAACATCGTGGGGATGTCGTTGCTCAACGGATTGCAGATCGTGGCGCTGACCGATCATAATTCCACCAAAAACTGTCCCGCATTTTTTAAGATCGCCAAGGCAAACGGCCTAATTCCCGTCCCGGGTATGGAGCTGACCACCGCGGAGGATATTCACGCGGTCTGCCTGTTCCGTGATCTGGAGAGTGCGATGGCGTTTGGGGAATTTGTGGACGAGCGCCGCTTTAAAATCAAAAACGAGCCCGAGATATTCGGCAGACAATGCATTACGGACGAGAACGACGAGGTGGTGGACGAGGAGGAGTACTTGCTGCTCAACGCGTCTTACCTGTCGCTGGAAGAGGCGTATGCAGAGGTGAAAAAGCGCGGAGGCGTGTGCTATCCCGCACATATCGACCGTTCCTCAAACGGCATCATTTCGATGCTGGGCGATTTCCCACCCGATCCGCACTTTACGGCGTTTGAGCTGAACGACATCGCTTCTCTTGCAAATTGCCTTGAGCGGTTTCCCATCCTTAAGGAAAGGGAACTGACCTACGTAGCGTCGTCCGACGCACATTATCTGACAGATATCGCCGAGGAGGGCTTTGCCGTTGAGATTGACGACGAGCCGTATTCCTCGCAGCTGGTCAGAGACCGTCTGATCGATTACTTGCTTGGATTGTCGAAAGGAGAATAGCATGGACGAGCTTTCGCTTTACGTACTGGATATCACCATGAATTCGGTCAGAGCAGGCGCGACGCTGATCTCCATCAAGCTGATCGAACAGGGCGCATGGCTGGACTTTACCGTGCGTGACAACGGCTGCGGCATGACAGAAGAGCAGCTTGAAAAGCTTGCAAATCCGTTCTTTACCACAAGAAAGACGCGCAAGGTCGGACTTGGAATTCCGTTTTTGAAAATGCTTGCCGAAATGACCGGCGGATCGGTGGATGTTTCCTCGGTTCACGAGTCGCAAGGAGAGCATCACGGCACCGTGACGCACGCAAGGTTCGGCAAGGATCATATCGACTTTATCCCGCTTGGGAATATGACGGATACCGTCAAAACGCTGATCCAGGGCTCGCCCGAGATCGATTTTGAGTATCTGCATAAAACCGAGAAAGGGGAGGTCGCACTCTCCACTCGCGCGCTGCGCGAGGTGCTGGGCGAGGATATCTCGCTTGGCGAGCCCGAGATCTTAGAATGGATCGGCTCGTACTTGGATGAACAGTATGAGGGGCTTGAATGAAGTTGGTTTATAAAAAAATTTATAATTATTTCTGAAAGGATCATCACAAATGAAGTCACTTGAAGAGCTGAAGGCCATCAAGGCCAAAATGCAGGACAAGGTTGTTCTGCGCAAATCCAGCGGTGACATCCGTATCGTAGTCGGCATGGCTACCTGCGGTATCGCAGCAGGTGCACGTCCCGTTCTGAATGCTTTCGTACAGGGTATCAACGAAGCAGGCTTGGGCGAGAGTGTTATCGTTACTCAGACCGGTTGTATCGGCATTTGCCAGTACGAGCCCGTCGTTGAGGTTTACACCAAGGATGCAGAGAAGGTTACCTACGTCAAGATGACCGCTGAAAAGGCAGCAGAGGTTATCGAGAAGCACATCAAGGGCGGCAAGCCTGTTGCAGAGTACACCATCAACGCAAACAAGAAGTAATCAAGGAGGATTAAAGAGTTATGATTCGTTCTCATGTACTGATTTGCGGCGGTACCGGCTGTAGCTCTTCGGGCAGCGTCAAGCTGAGCGAAAAGCTGGCAGAGGAACTCAAGGCCAAGGGTCTGGATCAGGAAATCAAGATCGTTCTGACCGGTTGCTTCGGTCTTTGCGCGCTCGGCCCGATCATGATCGTTTATCCCGAAGGCACCTTCTATTCCAGAGTTACGCTTGATGACATCCCCGAGATCGTTTCCGAGCACCTGGAGAAGGGTAGAATCGTTGAGCGTCTGGTTTACAACGAGACCGACGCTGCACAGGGCGAGGAGGAGCTGGAGGCAGCATCTCTGAGCGAGACTACCTTCTACAAGAAGCAGAAGAGAGTTGCGCTGCGTAACTGTGGCGTTATCAACCCCGGCAATGTGATGAACTGCCACAAGAGCGGCACTGCCACCATCACCGTCACCGGTACCCACGGCGGCAAGACCTGCTCCGAAGAGATCACCATCACCGTCACCATTTCCCAGCAGTCCGACACCTACCCCACCGTTTCCGATGCTATCAGCGCCAATGTGGGTGATAAGGTTACCGTCAAGGGCATCGTCGGTCCTTCCCTGGTCAATAAGACCGGCTTCTATCTGATCGACGAGACCGGCATCATCGCCGTCGAGACCAGCGCTGACATTCTCGCCACTCTGGAGATCGGCTATGAGGTCGTCCTGGAAGCCACCCGCGGCTTCAACACCA
>JAZNYL010000105.1:0-32880 GCA_045594445.1 Eubacteriales bacterium | reverse complement strand
ACTGAGAAGAAACAAAGAAAGGAGGCGGTTTCATAAACCAACCAAGTACTAAACCGGCAGAGGGGACAATGTGAAATTAGCAGCCTCTATGCTGCCCGGTATCAAGCATAAGCTCAAGTGCCTTACACGCATTTTCAAGTGCAGGTTCAAGTACTTTCAGCTCATCTTTTTTATACTCCGAAATTACCCAATCAATAAGGTCATAGTCAGGATGTGGCTTTTTACCGCAACCAAAGTTTGTAGCCACCCGGGGCGTCGAGGACGTCGCCCCCTACGGTGTTTATTGTAATTATCGGGTTATGTTTTTTCGCTAATTCCGCAGCCCCATGGGCTGCGGTTTTTCTTTTGTTTTTTAATCAATGAGTCCCTGCAAAATATCTCTCGCCATGGCGGCGCGTGCACCGACCGCTTGCTCGGCTCTCTGACCGGCCAAGCCGTGCAGGTATGCGGCAAGACCCGCAGCGACGTGCATGGGCTGCACGTTGGTTTTGGCGGCGGAAAGGCCGCCCATCACTCCTGCCAGAATATCGCCCGAGCCCGCGGTGGAAAGCGCGGTGCTGCCCGTGAGGTTGACGTAGCATGCGCTGCCATCGTGCGCGCAGATCAGGCTATGCGCGTCCTTGAGAAGCACGCTTGTGCCGTACTGTGCAACCAACGCCTGTGCGCTTGCATAAACGTGATTGACGATCTGCTCAATGCTGATGCCAAGCAATCTTGCTGCCTCGGCTGCATGCGGTGTCATGACTGTCCGTGCCTTTTGCCCGACGTCAAGATTTTGGAGCAGCGCGGGCTGTGCGGCAACGAGATTGAGTGCGTCTGCGTCAATGATGAGCGGCACTTTGGCGTTTGTAAGCGTCAGCGCTACTGCTTTCCGTGCAAGCTCGCCCTGTCCGATGCCGCATCCGAGCACGATTGCGTTGGCGCGTGCGATGGCGGCACTCAACGCGAGCGAGAGATCTTGGCCGGATGCGTAACAAGTGAGAATTGCCTCGGGGATCAGCTGCTGCAGAATGATGCGGTTTTGCTCGGGGGTAAAGATCTCCACCAAGCCCGCACCGCTTCGAAATGCGCCCATAGCCGCCATATAGGCGGCACCTGCCATGCCGTCCGATCCTGCAATCACCAGCACTCGGCCAAACGTGCCCTTATGAGCGCGCGTGGGACGCAAGGGGAGCAGAGCGGAAATATCACTTTGCTCCAATGCGAAAACCGATGGAGCAGGGGAGTCGGGGCAATTTTCAATGCCCACGTCAGCCACCGTGATCCTGCCTGCGTGGTCGGTTCCGGGATAGATATGCAGCCCCGGCTTGTCGCATTGCACGGTCATGGTTTCCGTCGCGCAAATCGCGGTCTGCGCAGTCTCGCCCGTATCGGCGTATACGCCCGAGGGAATATCAATGGAAAGAATGGGAACGCGTGATTGATTCATGGCGTCAATGATACGGCAGATATCCTCGGAAATCTCACCGTGCAGGCCGATACCGAAGATGGCGTCTACCATGACGCTTGCCTTGCTCGGCAGTGCGTTGCAAAGCACGGGAATGCCTGCCTTGACCGCCTGCCCGTAAAACTCCTTGCAAGAGACGCTCATGGCGCCCGTGTCGGGCTGGCCGTCCGCTTTTTGCTTGCCTGTATAAACGATGGTAGCTTTGCAGCCGATCTCATGCAGCAAAAGTGCCAGCGCAAAGCCGTCCGCGCCGTTGTTTCCGTGTCCGCAAACAAGGCAAGGGGCACTTAGGTCGTAGCCTTCGGTCAAAATATCCATGGCTTTGCTTGCTACGCGCAAAATCAACTCGCGCTCCGGGATGCCCAGGGAGTGGATCGTATAGTGGTCGTTGGCGTGTGCCGCCTTGGCACAAAGCAATTCTTTCATGCGATCCTCCTTTTTGTCCTGAAATAAAATATTACTGCGAAATATGCTTGAGGTATGCGTTGATAAAGCCGTCCAACTCGCCGTCCATGACTGCCTCTACGTCGCCGGTTTCATAACCGGTGCGCAGGTCCTTGACCAAGGTGTAGGGCATGAATACGTAGGAGCGGATCTGAGAGCCCCACTCGATCTTGGTCTTGTTGCCCTTGATCTCGTCAATGGTGTCAAGGCGTTCCTTGATCTTGATCTCCATGAGCTTGGATTTGAGCATACGCATAGCGGTTTCCTTATTCTGCAGCTGCGAACGCTCGGTCTGGCAAGCCACCACAATACCGGTGGGCTTGTGGATCAGACGAACTGCAGAGGAGACCTTGTTGATGTTCTGACCACCCGCGCCGCTGGAGTGGAAGGTTACGAAATCGTAGTCCTCTTCACGCACGACCACGTCGTCCAGCTTGTCAAATTCGGGCATGACCTCGATCGAGGAGAAGGAGGTCTGTCTGCGTCCTGCGGAGTCAAAGGGGGAAACACGCACGAGTCTGTGCACGCCGTTTTCGCTCTTTAAAAAGCCGTAGGCGTTCTCACCCTCCACGAAAATGGTCGCGGACTTGAGACCTGCATCGTCACCGTCTAGCCAATCGGTCAGCTTGACCTTAAAGCCGTTGGCCTCGCACCAGCGGGTGATCATGCGGTAAAGCATCTGGCACCAGTCCTGTGCCTCGGTGCCGCCTGCACCGGGGTGGAAGGAGATGATGGCGTTGTTCTTATCGTATTCGCCCGAGAGCAGAACCTCGGTGCGCTTTTTCTCTGCGATGGCGGAAATCTGTGCAAGCTCGGACTGAACCTCGTCCACGCAGCTCTCATCGTTTTCTTCAATGGCCATCTCCGCAAGCACAATGGCGTCCTCAAGGCGCGTGCAAAGTGCCTCGTAGCTCTCAATTTTATCCTTCTGCTGCTTGATGGTCTGCAGCACCTTGGAGGATTTCTCCTGGTTGTTCCAGAATGCGGGGTCGGAGGTCTGCTGCTCCAGCTCCTCCACCGTTGCGCGAGCCTGCTCGATCTTGAGCTGCTGACCAAGCTCACGCAGATCGGCTCTCATATTCACTAAGGCAAGTCTTGCCTCTTCAAGTGCAATAATCATAATTCTTTACCTATCCTTTATATCATTTTTCATTATTTACAAGTGTTTCGGGAGCGTGGCCGCTACTTGAACAGCACCGCCAAAATCCCTTCTTGGCTCATATCTTCTCGCAGGGTGTACCCCATGGATTGATAGTAAGATACGTCGTATATCTCCATGCCGGACGGGATAAAGTCCTCGCGCAGGTCAAGCACGACGACGTTTGTGTCGGGGCTCTCCGGATCGGCGTCCAGCGAGAACAGCCACGTGCGGTCGTGCAGCGCACAAAGCAGGCTGTCCGACGCGGTGACGGATGCGTTTTGCGGGAGTGCCTCCAGCAGCTCGTGCATGCGCGCTGCGTCGGTCTGCTCCTGTTCGGTGGGCGACGCGTAAAGACCTTCCAGCGTGGAAGCATAGGGGGCTGCGAGCAAAAGCGCGGCGCAAAGCGCGAGGGCAGGCAGGACTTTGGCGAGGGTTATGCCCTTGATCTCGGCTTTGAGATTGGCAAGGCCTTGCGCCGAGAGCAAAAATGCTGCCGCAATGGCGGGATATGCATAGGTGCAGAACACACCGCTGAAGGTGCGGGCGTCTGCTACCAGATGGAACAGTACAAGTGGAATGAGCAGCACAAGTGCGGCCTTTTGCTTTGCAAGCAAGGGGAGCAACGCACAAGGCAGAAGTAAAAGCAGTAAGAATAACAGCTTTTGACCGATCTGCAGCCCGATGCCCGAGAAAAGTCCTGACAGCACGGGGCTTTGGACTATTGCAAGATAGATCAGCGTGCCGACCGTTACGATTGCGGCTGTTGCTGTGCAGATCCAAGCCGCACGTTTGCTTTGCGGTGCTGCAATCAGCGCAAGGTAGAGGCAGAAGAATACCGCCCAGAGCGAGGTCTCAAATCCGATGCAAAGGCTAAAGATCAGCGGGATCAGCGCAAGATAGGGGCGTTTGCCCGAAAGCGTGTCGGCAATCCACAAAAGTAAGGGGAGCGAGAGCATGGAGAGCACCATGCCGGGGGAGCTGCCGCCAATGAGTAAGGGGCAGAGCACGAGTGCCACACACAAAGCCGCGCTTTGCAGGGGCGGGATGGAAAGCCTGCGGCAAATGCGCCAAAGCGGAATGGTAGCGCTCAACATGAGCGCGTAAAGCACAATGCTCACGGCAAGTATGCTGTGCGAGGAGAGCGCGTAAACGGGCAGGAGCAAGTACCAAAGCGGTGCCGGCTGTGTTGCAAAGTAGCTTTGCGGCTCGCCCGAGAGCAGCGTGGTAAAGGGCTGACCGCTGTTTTTGAGATAATACAGCATCTGGCTAAGGCCTGCAACGGTTTTGTCGGTTTGCAGCAGGTCCAGTCTGCCCGAAAAGATTCTGATAAACAACAAAAGCGAGGCAATCGCGGCAAGCGCTATGCCCGAGATGGCAAGCACGCTCGGCAAGGCTTTGCGCGGCTTGGTCAGAGGTACGGGGTACTTGTGCCAAGCCCATACCGAGGCGAATACCGATGCAACTGAAAGCACAAGGAAGACCAGCGCGATGGCAAGACCGTTGACAAAGGGCGCAGATGCGAATGTGGTGCGCACGCCGCAGACAAGCACGGCTGCGGGCAGCGATAGATACGCAAGCGGCTGATAGACCGATCCGTAGCCGAATATCAGCAAAAACAGAACGGCAAAGCAGATCAGGTATTGAGGAATCAGCGCTTCGAGCAACAGCCGCTCCAGCGCGGGGTTACTTAAAATGGTGATCCCGATGATGGCACCGCTGCCAAACAGGGCACTCAGTGCACAAAAGATCAGTAAAACCGGCGTGCTTTTTTGCACTTCGGCTTGTTTTTTTGCCTTCATGGCAGCAGCTCCTTTCTCCCTTATAGGGAATAATCATAATATTATACCATATATTTGCACGTTTGTAAAGCAAAAAATGCGACAAGTTTGGAAAATATGGAATGCAGAAGGTCAAGCTCGAAATTGTGTGCCAAAAGGTGGCAAAACTCCCGTAAAACAGTGCCGCGTCCGCAAAATTCCGCTTGACATATGATGCGGAAATTTGTATAATAGTATATGTAAAACTATATTCATTTTACGGAGGACAAAACAATGAAGGTTACCAAGAATAGCATTATCGGCGACGTTCTGGATTACGATCAGGGCACGGCTCGTTTCTTTTTCGAGATCGGCATGCATTGCTTAGGCTGCCCCGCTTCCAGAGGCGAGAGCATCGAGGATGCTTGCGCAGTGCACGGCACCGACGCTGACGAGCTGGTAGCAAAGCTCAACGCTTACCTGGCAGACAAGTAAGCGGGACAAAGGGGCTGCGGGAATTCAATAACCGTTCGTAGGGGCGCACTGTGTGCGCCCGCGGGCGACCTCAGGTCGCCCCTACGGGGAACCTGTATTGTAGGGGCGTGCATTGCACGTCCGCCCTGCAGCCCCCATAGTTTTACATCATGAAAAGAGAAAAGAAATTTGATCAAAGACTGGCAGGCGCGATCCCGTATCTGCGTCGGGGAAAGGTGCTCTCGGACGTAGGCTCGGATCACGCGCATCTGCCGATATATGCATGCGGGAACGGCATTTGTCCGCGCGCCGTCGCGTCGGACATCAACCGCGGCCCCGTGGAGAACGCAAGGCGCAATATTGCCGCGGCAGGCCTTGGTGACCGCATCACGGCCGTCTGTACCCCCGGGCTTGACGGCATACAAGAATACGCCCCCGAGGACATCACCATTTTCGGCATGGGCGGCGAGCTGATCGCCTCCATCATCGAGGCAGCTCCCTGGACGCGCGACGTGCGCATCCGGCTTGTGCTGCAGCCCATGTCGCACGCAGAGATTTTGCGTGCGTACCTGTTGGAAAACGGTTTTCGTATTCTTGACCAGACCTTGGTCAAGGAAGAGAAGGTGTACCAGATCATTTGCGCCGAATACGACGGAGTGGTACGCTCCGAGGACGATATGGCCTTGTGGTTTGGCAGCCATAACATAGAAAGAATGCATCCGCTGCTGGCGGAGCTGCTGGAAAATAAACGCCGTCTTTTGCAAACGAGCGCGGACGGCAAGCGCATGGGCGGCAAGGACGCGACCTTTGAGATTTGTATGCTTGAAAAGATCGACGCGCTGTACGCTCGTATCAAAGAAAGGGAATCGGTATGACAGTCAGAGAATTTTATCATGCAATGAGTGAGGTCGTGCCCCGCGAGCTGGGCTGCGATTGGGATAAGGACGGGCTCAACGTTTGCCCCGAGCCTGACAGGGAAGTGAAAAAGGTGCTACTTGCGCTGGACGCGACTGCTGCCGTGGTGGATAAGGCGGTGGCCGAAGGCTACGACGTGGTCTTTTCGCATCATCCCATGCTGTGGGATGGGCTCAAGGTGGTAGACGCCGACGACGCGCTGGGCGCAAAGGTCATATCGCTTTGCAAGAGCGGCGTGGCGGCCATTTCGTTCCATACCAGAATCGATGCGGCAAAGGGTGGCGTCAACGATATTTTGGCAAGCCTTGTCGGCCTTGAGGACGTTGAGGTCGTGGGCGAGGAGTGTATCATGCGCGTGGGCAATCTGTCCGCTCCCATGAGTGCTGCCGAGTTCGCAGCAAAGGTCAAGGAGGCGCTTGGATGCCCCGCCGTGCTGTGCTCGGATGCAGGCAAAGTCGTGTCGCGCGTGGCCGTGGTCGGCGGCAGCGGCAAGGATGAGATCGGCGTAGCCTTGGCAGCAGGCGCGGATACCTTCCTGACGGGCGAGCTGAAGTATTCGCAGCTTTCCGAGCCCGCCGGCATCAATTTGCTGGTTGCAGGCCATTTTTACACCGAAGCCCCCATTTGCGAGCGTCTTTGCGCGCTGATCGCCAAGGTTGACCCCGCGGTGCAGACCGATATCGTCAAGAGCTGCCGGGTGACTGTTGTTTAAAAGGAGAGAAATATGACATACGTAATTTCGGATTTACATGGCAATTATGATAAATTCAAGGCTATGATCGAAAAGATCGGCCTTAAGGACACCGACATTCTGTACGTGCTTGGCGACATTGTGGACTATGGCGAGCAGTCGATGGAGCTGATCGGAGACCTCAGCGTGCGCTATAACGTATACGCCATTGCGGGCGAGCACGACTATCTTGCCGTGCGCATGCTTGCAGGCTTTGAAAAAATGCTTTCGGGCGCGCAGACCCCCGATGCCGACTTTATTGCAGATATGCAGAAATGGGTGGCGGATGGCGGTCAGGCAACCTTGGATGCATTCCGCGAGCTGGACAGCGAGATGCGCGAGGGCGTGATCGATTATCTGTCCGACATGGCACTTTACGAGCAGGTGCGCGTGGACGGTGAGGATTATCTCTTGGTGCACGCGGGCATTGCGGATTTCGATCCCGATATGGATCTTGAGGATCTGGAGCCCGAGGCGTTCATGACCGAGCCCTTGGATCTTACCAAGCGTCTTTACAAGAACAAGACCGTGATCGTCGGCCACCTGCCCACCACCGAGGAAAACGGCGGCAACGGCAGAATCTGGTTTGGCAACGGCGGCGTCAATATCAACTGCGGCGTCAAGGACGGCGGTTATCTGGGCTGCCTGAGACTTGACGACATGAAGGAATTTTACGTCTGATGGACAAAAGTGAGAGAGTTTTGCTCCCCAAGGGGAGTGAATATACGGTAGAGATCACCGACGTCAACAACCTTGGCAGCGGTGTCGGGCACATCGAGGGCAAAACCGTCTTTGTGCGCGGCGCGGTTACGGGGGATGCGGTCAGGATCTCAATTATCAAGGATACCGCTACCTATGCCGTGGGCAGAGTGTTGCGCATTGAAAAGGCCTCGGACGTGCGAGACAGCGAGGTCTTTTGTCACGCGCCCGACGCGTGCGGCGGCTGCGTGCATCGCTACGTGACCTATACGCACGAGCTGGAATGCAAGCGCGCTTACGTGCAAAACGCCTTTCGCAAGGTGGGGCTTTCCGACGTGGTCGTCGCACTAGTGCGCAAGACCGGTGTGACACGCGGATACCGCAATAAGGGGCAGTACCCGGTCAAGCAGGGTAAGAGCGGCATGGAGGCAGGCTTTTTTGCGTCCAAGACGCACAATTTAGTCAAGGCGGATAAGTGTGCCTTGCAGCCCGAGATTTTCGGCGAGATCGTGGCGTTTGTCTGCGCATTTTGCGACGCACACGGCATCAAGGCCTATGACGAGACCACGGGAAAGGGACTTTTGCGCCATATTTATCTGCGGCAGAGTAAGGACAGCGAGCAGGTTATGCTGTGCCTTGTGCTCAACGGCCGCGGCATGCCCGCAGAGAGGGCATTGGTTGCCGAGGTGACTGCCAAGTTTGCAGAGGTCTCGGGCATCGTGCTCAATTTTAACGAGAAAAATACCAACGTGGTGCTGGGCAAGGAATACCGCACGCTTTGGGGAAACGAATATATTGTGGACGAGCTGTGCGGCCTTACCTTCCGCATAGCCCCCGCTGCATTCTATCAGGTCAACCGCGAGGGAGCGGAGCTTTTATACGGCCTTGCGCGCGAGCGCGCGGGCTTGACGGGAAAGGAGACCCTGATCGACCTGTATTGCGGCACAGGCACCATTGGCCTTTCCATGGCAAAGGATGCACAGGAGCTTGTGGGTATTGAGATCGTGCCCGAGGCGGTCGAGTGCGCGCGTGAAAATGCCGCAAGAAACGGCATCGGGAACGCGACCTTTATCTGCAACGACGCGGGCGACGCACAGGTGATTTTGTCCGCCTGCGGTGGCAAACGCCCCGACGTAGCCATCATTGACCCGCCAAGAAAGGGCAGCACCGAGGCACTTGTCAAGTGCTTTGCAGAGCTTGGCATCCCAAGAGTGGTTTACGTGTCGTGTGATCCCGATACGTTAGCCCGTGACTGCAAATGGTTCAAAGAGAACGGTTACGAAATTGGGGAAGTGACCCCCGTGGATATGTTTCCAAGAACGGGACACGTGGAGAGTGTTGTTTGTCTGACAAGAAAATAAGCGATTTTGACCCTAAAATGGCACTTTTTTTGGCATTTTAAGAGATTTTTAAGCAAAAAGATGTGTTTGAAATCAAAACACCTCAAAATCACATAGAGACAAATGATGATTTTGAGCAAAACTCAAAACTTCAATTTACATCTGTTTGGTATAACATATCGAAAGGAGATTGAAATGAATTTAATAGAAAAATACATACTTGAGTATTCTGATGGCTTCAATTTCCTTTTTTCAGATCACCTATCGAAACGTATTTTTGATGTCGAAATAGAGGTTGATATATTCGAATACAGTGCTCAATATAGCCATAGGGAAAAAGCGCACGTCATATTGAAAAAAGGCAATTTGACATATGAGTGCGATTTTTGTGATGAACACAACTATGAAAACGATTTCTACCCGATTATCTTGAACGGTCAGCGCTTTATTTGCTTTAGAAAAACACTATACGGATTTACATTGATCAATGTAGACACTCTATCTGTTGAATACGAATATTTCCCCGAACCTGTGATTGGCGGAGAAGAATCGTTTATTATCACAGAAGTGAAGCAACTCGATAATCTCTTGATTTTCGAAGGATGCTATTGGGCTTGCCCTTATGAATGCTTTGCCTTTGATTATGACCAAAAATTGTTCTTGAATATATCGAAAAATTACGACTTATATTCTTTAGATAAAACAGAATTGCAAGGCAATAACCTTGTATTATATGGTACGGATGAAAATAATTTCGAAAAACAAATTATTGTTTCAAAGCAAGATTTATTTATCGGCATAACCGAGTACGGAAAAACAGAATTTTGAGATTTTAAGGTATTACAACTCCCATTTTTCGACCATTTTGAGACCTTTTGGAGTCTTGACCCACGTTGAGAGTGTTGTGTGCTTGACGAGATAATGCTTACGGGCGGGAGGATAATATCCTCCCCTACAAGGCTTGCCGAAATTTTTCCGTAGGGCGGGGGCTTGCTCCCGCCGCAAACGAATGTGAAAGTATTTTACCAATTATAGAAAGGAGCCCATGATGGACTACAAGTATCATTATCTTCCCGCGGGGGCGGCGAAGTATCAAAGCGCGGTAGACGCGCATGCGCAGTTTATTCTCAACAAGCAGCTCAAGGACAAGGTGCTTTGGGAAAAGTTTGTGCAGGTGTACGTAGAGCGTCCCGATTTCTGCGACTACGGCTGGCGCGGGGAATACTTCGGCAAAATGATGCGCGGCGCGTGTCTGACCTACACGTACGCACCCGACGAGCAGCTGTACGAGATCCTTTACAAGACCGTCTCCGACCTGCTTGACACGCAGGATGATCTTGGCAGAATTGCGTCCTATCCCGTCTCGCATGAGTTTGCAGGCTGGGATATCTGGTCGCGCAAGTACGTGCTGGTGGGCTGCCTGTATTTCTACGGCATTTGCCGTGACGAGCAGTTCAAGGCGCGCATTCTTGCCTGCATGGAAAAGCACGTGGACTATCTGATCGCGCACATCGGCGCAGAGGAGGGCAAGATGTCCATTCTCGATACCTCTGCTGCGTGGGGCGGACTCAACTCCAGTACCATCTTAGAGCCTGTGATCGAACTTTACAAGCACACGGGTAAGCAGAGATTTTTAGATTTTGCCAAGTACGTATTGGATCAGGGCGGCTGCCACGGCGGCAATCTCTTAGAGCTTGCCGAGGCGGGCGAGATTTATCCTTACCAGTATCCGCAGGTCAAGGCGTATGAAATGATGTCCTATTTTGAGGGCGCACTTGCCTGGTATGAGGTCACGGGCGAGGAACGCTATTTACATATCGTGGAAAAATTCGTGCAGGCGGTCAGAGAGAGCGATATTACCGTCATTGGCTGTGCAGGCTGCACGCACGAGCTGTTTGACCACTCTGCCATGGCACAGACCGAGCCCGCGCCCGATCGCGGCATCATGCAGGAGACCTGTGTGACCGTGACATGGATGCGACTTTTGGAAAGACTGTTGCGCTTGACCGGCAACGCATCTTACGTGCAGGACATCGAGCGCTCGGCATACAACGCGCTGTACGGCAGCCTCAACCCCTTCAATCAGACCCAGTTCAGCTTTGAGGATAAGGACTATGTCGCAGGCGTGCCGTTTGACAGCTACAGCCCCTTGACCTATCAGCCGCGCGGCATCGGCATCGGCGGCTACAAGAAATTCAGCTCGGGCGGCTACTACGGCTGCTGCGCTTGCATCGGTGCTGCGGGCACGGCGCTGTTCCCGCTGATCCAGGTGCTGGCATACGATCAGGGATTTGCCTTCAACGGTTATCAGAACGGCGTTGTGAGTGCGACCACGCCTGCGGGCAATCCCGTGAGATTTGAAATTTCGGGTGCATATATCGAAGAGGGCAAGGTGCAGATCAAAATTTGCCTTGACGCGCCCGAGACCTTTGCCGTCAAGCTGCGCGTACCCGAATGGAGTCACGAGCCCGCATTGTGCCTGAACGGTGAGGTGCTGGAAGTTGTCAAGGGCTACAATCAGTTGGGTAAGCTTTGGCAGGACGGCGACGTGATCACGCTGGAGCTGCACCCCAAGGTGGAAAGACTGACGCTCAACGGCAAGCAGGCGTTTGTGTACGGCAATATCGTGCTGGCACGCGACGAGCAGAAGGAGCCCGGGGACATCAACCTGCCCTTTGTACCCGTGACGCACGACGGCAGATTGGTGCTTGATCAGATCGACCCCGAGGTGGGCGAGATGGTACGCTTCGTCATGGAGACCGATGAGGGACAAGTGCTGCTGACCGACTACGCTTGGTGCGGCAAGCTTTGGAATAAAGAGCATTCCGCCATCGCAGTATGGCTGCCTGTGAAAGGAGAATGACAACCATGAAGATTTTGATGCTTGGTAACAGCTATACCTACTTTTCCGATATGCCAAAGATCCTGCAGGCACTGCTTGATGAGAACGGCGTGGATGCTGTGGTGGACTCGATCACCGCGGGCGGCAGACGCCTGGTGCAGAATTTGGACGAGGGCGACGCGCTGCACGCAGAGGTTGTGGCAAAGAGCAAGGAGCGCGCGTATGACGTGCTGATCCTGCAGGAGCAGAGCCACACGCCCATGTCCCATTACCGCGAATTTTTGCGCGGGGTGTGCGGCTGTGTGGAGCTTGTCAAGCCTGCAAGAACCGTCATGTACGCGACCTGGGGACGCAAGGAGGGCTGTGATCTCTTGGAGGAATTCGGCTGGACCAATCAGACCATGACCGAGGGTCTGGCGGCTGCTTACGACGCGGCTGCGCGCAAGGTTGGCGGCGAGTGCGCGCACGTGGGCAAGAGCTTCTTTGAGATCCGCAAGGCGTATCCCGAATTCGAGCTGTACGATCCCGACCTCTCGCACCCGTCCTACGCAGGCAGCTGTGTCGCAGCCTTGACCATTTATAAAAAGCTGATTGGCAGCTTGCCCGCCAAGACTGCATCTCTGAATATGGATGCCAATGACGTCGCACGTGCTTGCGAGGTCATCAACGGAGTGAATTGATATGTTACTCTACATCATTCGCCACGGCGATCCCGATTATGAAACCGACTCGCTGACCGAGCGCGGCGTGCTGCAGGCCGAGGCGGTGGGCAAGCGCATGGCAGACGCGGGCATTACGCGCGTATTCGCTTCTCCCATGGGCCGCGCGCGTCAGACCGCCGAGCCGACCTGCCGACTGCTTGGGTTGGAATACACCGTTGAGCCATGGGCGCACGAGATCGGCGACGAGCACAGACTGACACCGTATCCGGACGGCGAGCTCAAGTCGGTCTCCTTGGTGGATCGCGTGCACTTCCGCCGCGACGGCGGGATCGATCTGTCCTACGAGCAGGCATTTGAAGCGCCCGGGTTTTCCACCTCGGGCATGAAGGCGGCGCAGGATACCATCACCGCGGGCGGCAGAGATTTTCTTGAACGCCTCGGATACAAGGAAGAAAACGGCGTCTATCGCATCCTTGCGCCAAACGACGACAAGGTTGCGCTGTTTTGCCACGCGGGCATGGGCAGAATCTTTGTCTCGCAGCTGTTGCACATTCCGTTGCATCTGATGTGGGCGGGCTTTAACTACACCCATTCGGGCGTGACCATCATTGAATTCAGAAATTCCAAGACCGGCTATACCGTACCGCGCCTGCTTTGCTATTCGGATATGTCCCATTTGTATGCTGCAGGACTTGACATGAAGTATTGCGGCAGAACCGAAGTTTAACAAGAACACGAGAGAAATAAGTATATGAAAAGATTAGTTACCATTTTTGGAGCACTTTTGCTGGTGTTCGCGCTGCTTTGCAGCTGTGACGCATTGCCCGAGAGCGCGGAGGAGCTTACCGCTGCGCTGACCGAGGAGACGTCAACCGATTCGCCTGCAGGGCAAGCAACCGAGCAAGAAAGCACGCTCCCGCCGGAAACGCAAGAGACGACCGAGGAGATCGAGACAGAAGAGATTACAACCGAGGAAATCACGACGGAAGAGATTACAACCGAGGAGATTACCACAGAGGAAATTACTACCGAGGAGATCACGACCGAGCAGGAAACCGAGGCGCCGAGTGAGCCGCCCGAGGATCCTTACGTCAACGTTTCTGCGGCTGAATTCTACAGCGATTATCAGCCTGCGGACGATTACTGGGATGCATACTATCGCACGCAGCACGGCTTTATGTCCGGCTCGATCGAGCCGCAGGATCAAAAGCCCACGATTGCCGAGTATCAGCCCATGGAGGACGGAATGTACGTGCGCAATACGTATTCTTACTTCTCGGACGACGGCAATACTTACTATATTGTAGACGGCTACGGCGAGGTGGTCAGCCAAGTATTCAAGGGCGCAGCTTACGTATCCTTGGAAGAGGTGGCTGCCTACGTATTTGCCTTTGGCGATATTCCCGCCAATTATTCCACGTCCAAAAAGACCGATCCCGACGATAGCATCTGGGGTGAATATCTGCGCGTCAATCACACGAGATTCTCGGGCAGCACCACCAAATACCCCTACGAGCCCGAGCTGCCCGATATCAGCGGCTGCGGCGGACGGCTGGAGTATTACGAGATTGATATCGGTACGACCGGCACCGACTGCGATCCCAATTATCGTCCGGACGTCTATAACGACGGACATAGCATCACGCGTGGCGCTGCCCGCATCGTGTACGCGCGCTTTGACGTCAACGGAGACAAGATCATTGATATCAACGAGCGCTATCTGTTCTACACCTACAACCACTATAACGATTTCCAGGAGTACCTGAACTATTACGGCGGTTGGGGTGAGATGTTCGGCAATGTGACCGGCGGAGGAAAGCTCTCAAGCAAGTATGATTGCAATCCCACGCCCTACGTGCCCGTTGTGCGCCGTGATCTGGTTAGCGGTGATGCACTTGAGGCGGACGCGCAGGTGATCGTGCTGTATTATGTGCCCAAGTTTGCTTTTGGCGGTTTTTCAGTATAATTGCGCGAATCACTGACGAAAATCAGAAAAAGCCGGTGACTGCATTGACAAAAATCAAAGATTTTAGTATAATAAAACAAGAAACGTGCATGCCCGTGCGCATGCCGGAAAAGAGAGGATATTTTCATGTATAGAATAGGTATTGACCTTGGTGGAACCAACATTGCCGCAGGAATCGTTGACAGCGAATATCATATCGTTTGCAAAGCAAGCGTGCCCACTGAGGCACAGCGTCCCGCAGAGCAGATCGCAGCCAGCATTGCTGAGCTGTGCCATAAGGTTTGTGCGGATTTTGGCATTACGGTAGACGAGATCGATTCGGTCGGTATCGCTTCTCCCGGTATCTGCAATCACGACACCGGTGTGGTGGAATATGCAAATAATCTGCCTTTCCATAAGTTCGCGATCTGTGATCTGATCAAAAAGGATTTTCCCGCAAAGGAATTCCATATTGAAAACGATGCAAACGCCGCAGCATGGGGCGAGGCGATTGCGGGTGCAGCCAAGGGCAGCGCCAATTCGGTCATGATCACGCTGGGGACAGGCGTTGGCGGCGGTATCATCATCGATCACAAGGTTTACTCCGGCTTTAACTATGCCGGTGCAGAGCTCGGTCATATCGTCATCGTCAAGGATGGCGCGCCTTGCTCCTGTGGCAGAAAGGGCTGTTGGGAGGCTTACAGCTCGGCAACTGCTCTGATCCGCATGACTCGCGAAAAAATTGAGGAATGCGAGCAGAGCGGCAGAGAGACGCTGATGAGTCAGATGGTCGCAGAAAAGGGCAAGGTGTCCGGCAGAACCGCGTTCGACGCGCTTCGCGCAGGCGACGAGGCTGCCAAGGAGGTTGTTGACTCCTATATTGATTATCTTGCACTTGGGCTTGGCAACGTGATCAATATCTTCCAGCCCGAGGTACTCTCGCTGGGTGGCGGTGTGTCCGGTGAAGGACAGTACCTGCTTGACATGCTGATTCCCAAGGTCAGAAAAGAGCAGTACGGCGGCGGCATCGTCAAGCTGACCGATATCCGTATCGCGCAGCTGGGCAACGATGCAGGCATCGTGGGCGCAGCGGTACTGGGCTTGTAATTTGACAGAAAATTGAAAAGGAGTTACTCGTTCGGGTAACTCCTTTTTTTGTGGCGAGCGATTCGTGAATCGCACCATCAGCGGCAAATAATTTAATTATTAGTTAAGATATTAACAACAATGCGTTATACGATCTGGAAAATGTAGAATTTCAGGTAATCCGTCTCGGGAACGTTCCACAAAATCGGGTGGTCGGGGGATTGCTGACGCGCCTCGATTTGGCGCAGGGAAACACCCGCATCCTCGGCTGCGTTGTGCAGCATCTGCTTAAAATAGGTGTCGGTCATGAAGTGCGAGCAGGAGCAGGTGGCCAAATATCCACCGCGAGGCAGCAGCTTCATGGCCTTGGAATTGATCTCGCGGTAGCCGCGGATGGCATTCTTGAGCGTGTCGCGGCTCTTGGTGAAGGCGGGGGGATCGAGAATGATGAAATCGTAATCGCAGGGGATCTTTTTGTCCGCCATATCGGTCAGAAGCTCAAAAACGTCGCGGCAAATAAAGTCCATTTTTTCCTCAAGACCATTGTTTTGCGCGTTTTTGCGCGTCATTCTGATGGCTTCCTCCGAAATATCCACGGCTGTGACGTGTTCGGCTCCCGCGGACGCTGCGTTGAGCGCAAAGGAACCCGTGTGCGTAAAGCAATCCAGCACGCGCTTACCCTTTGCGATGGCGTGAATCGAAGCTCGGTTGTACTTCTGATCCAAGAAAAAGCCTGTTTTCTGGCCGTTTATGACGTCCACGTCGTAAATAATACCGTTTTCCACGATCTGCGTCAGTCCCGAATCATTGCCCTCGGGACAGAATCCCGGGAACCAGCCGGTATATTCCTCCAGGTTTTCCTTTTGGCGAATGGCCACGTCGTTTCTCTCGTAAACGCCGTCGATCACCTCGCCCATGCTGCGCAGAATCTCCACAAGCGTGGGAATCAGCATGTGCTTGATGCGGTCAATACCCAGCGAAAGTGCTTGTACTACGAGGAGATTGTCAAATCTGTCCACGGTCAGACCGGGAAAGGAATCCGCCTCGCCGAAAATCAGTCTGCAGCACTTGAAATCGTCGCCCTTCATGACGCTTCTTCGGTAAGAGACGGCGTATTCCAGTCGTCGCTGCCAGAATTTTTGATCAAATGTGTCGTTTGCATTGCGAGAAAGAATGCGCACACGGATCTTGGATGCGCTGTTATAAAAGCCCGCGCCGAGGTATCGGCCTTTTTCGGAGTAAACGTAAGCGATATCGCCGTCGTTTATGGGGCGATCTATGGAAATTACCTCGTCGGCAAATACCCAGACGTGGCCGCCGCGCAGCATTTTCGCGCCTTTTTCGGTAATCGTGATTTTAGAAAGAGCAGAAAGCATACAGACCTCCCGATAATTTGCTACGTTAAGTATAGCATATTGTGTCGGAAAGTGCAAGAGGATTATCGTGAAACGCAGAAAAAACGAGGGCAAAAAACAGCTTGAAATTCAAGACGCTGCGAGAAAAAATAAATGGGAAATAATGGAAAGAATGATAAAATAAAGGAAAAATATGGCCCAAAAAAAGGGAAAGAGACGATCGACGCGCCCCTCGGTCGACAAATTTGTGCAAAATGTCAAGACGTAAAAAATCGGGCCTTGAATTTGTGCAACACTGACAAAGAAAAAAATTAAAAAATGCATAAAAAATGAATAAACGGCATTTGCAAAAGGGTAAATAGAAATTACCAATATGCTGAGTGCGACATAAAAAGAAATGAAAAATGCACAAAAATCAGCGTCAATGAGTCGGAAAGGGCGGAATATTAGTGAAAATTGAGTAAATAAAATTTACAATTGCCAAAATGCAAGGTTATGCAGGAAAAATGAAATGTTTGAAAAAAGCGAAAATATGAATGTGTGAACAAACCGTGAACGCTGATTTCATATAATAATTAGGTGAACAAGGCGTGACCGAGGCCTGAACCTCGCTTGACAGAAATTCGCAATTGATTTATAATATACCCATCAATATTAGGGCATTTTGCGGACCGTTCCGGGTTGCTTGCAATGGCCTTATTTTTGACCGCCGATATATTTAGTGAAAGAATTGTCGGCGTGAAAATCTAAAACGGCAGGCTCTGATCTGCCGAAGACAATTGCATAGCAATAATGCTGATGCCACGGGCTGTTTGCAAGGGTTTTGGTACGCAGCTGCGCGTATCGCTCCCTGCGGATAAGTCGGGAGTGTAAACAAGGCACTCCGAAACGGATGCTTGTTCAGTTCCCATGCGCGCGTGATACGCCACGTCACGCAGGCGCTTGGAGCAGCAAGGCAATTTCCGCGCAAGCGGAGTCCCGCGAGTGCGGATTCTGCCCGAGTGCATGGTATTATTGGCAAGCACCGTATCCCCTAATGTGAGCCGAATTCTCATATCGGCAACTCACAGAAAATCTTGGTAGGAGGAAATTTTATGGGAAAAGCGAAATTTACTAAGCTTATTGCTTTGATTTTGGCTTTGACCTTCCTGGTTGGTGGCGGAACCGTGGCGACTTTCGCTGCAGAGAATGATCAGGAATCGGTCGTATCTGAGGAAACGAATGATGCCTTGGCTGAAATCAAAGAGCTTCTTAACGCAATTTCGTATGGCGAATACAGCGCAAAGTATTCGGGCGATGCCTATCCTAAGGCAACGCAAACCATTACGATTGATGCGACCAACGGCTACATCACCGTTGACGGTCAAGAGGACGTAAGACTTGCGGACTTGGGCAAGGACGGCGTAGCCGAAGGCCTTTACACCTCGTCCGAGGGTGAAGTCTCCTGGACCGTAAACGTACCCGAGAGCGCAAAGTACGCGATCAAGATCGAGTACTATCCCGTCGTGGGTAAGGCTGCGTCCATCGAGCGTGTGTTCAAAATTAACGACAAGGTTCCTTTCGGCGAGGCGCGTTATCTGACGCTCTCCAAGACTTGGACCAGCGAGTATCTGGAAGGCCTTTATCTCGTGGGCTCTCTGGACAGCGTTTCCGGTTCCGTCTCTGACGTGGCCGAGAGCGATCTGCCCGGCGATATCCGCAACGAGCTGCAGGCTTTTGCCGAAGAAGCAGAGGCTGCAGGCCTGACTGCCGGCTGGGTGCTCAAGGAAGAGGTCAAGAAGAACCTCTTTGGTAAGATCAGAACCGAATACAACGTGTATGCAACCGTTGTGTTCCCCGAAAAGTGGACCGAGGCCAACACCGCGTTCGTGGATGAAAAGGGCATTCGCTTCTTCAAGGAAGACGTTGAAGAAAACGAACTGCGTCCCACCGCGGTTCAGGCTCCCGAGTGGGTTACCTACAGTCTGCGTGACTCCTCCGGTTACTACGCCGGCGAGTACGAGTTCTACCTGGAGGCAGGCGAGAACAAGCTGACCATTCAGGGCCAGAACGAGCCTATGGTCATCAAGTCGATCACGCTGTATCCCGCAACCGAGGTTACCTCCTATGAGGATTATATCGCGGATCTGAAGAGCAAGCTGGGCACGCTGGGCGCAGGCTCGGACGAGATCAAGCTGGAGGCGGAGCACATGAACAACATGTCCTCCAAGACCATCTACGCGATCGAGGACAGAACCAGTGCAGTTACCTCTCCCGCTGATACCACCCGCGTGATGCTCAATACCGTGGGCGGCGCAAAGTGGCAGACCGCAGGTCAGTGGATCGAATTCACATTCACTACCACCGAGGACGGTGCGGGCATGTACGATATCGTGACCCGCTTCAGACAGAGCGTGCTGGACGGTATGTTCGTCTGCCGTTCGCTGCAGCTGTACAGTGAAGGCCTTGCAGCAGGTGAAGCCGGCTACTACAACGGCAGCCCCTTCGCAGAGGCTGAAAGACTTCAGTACAATTACGACTCCAACTGGCAGACCACCGGTCTTGCTTCGGATGAGCTCGATGAAAACGGTGATATCAAGGAATACGCCATTTATCTGGCAGGTAACACCACCTACAAGCTGCGTCTTGAGGTTACCCTTGGTACCATGGGCGATATCGTCCGTGAGGTTGAAGAGATCCTGGACATCATCAACGATGACTACCTGGAAATCATTAAGCTGACAGGTACCACTCCCGACGAATACAGCGATTACAGCTTCTCCCGCGTCATGCCCGACGTTCTGGTTGACATGGTTGTTCAGTCCCGCAGACTTGACAACGACAATCCCGAAAAGTACGGCGTATCCATCGCGGAAAGACTGACCAACATGGCAGGACAGAAGTCCTCCAACGTAGGTACTCTGCAGAAGGTAGCACAGCTGCTGCACGAAATGGGTACCGACGAGGACGAGATTGCGAAGAACCTGGAGCAGCTCAAGGGTTACATCGGTACTCTTGGTACGTTCCTGTCCAGCGCAAAGACGCAGCCTCTTGAGGTTGACTACATGGTCATCCGCGGCAGCGAGCAGTTCGGTGCTGATTCTTCCGATTATGAATATAAGGTAAAGGCCAACGCAAACATCTTCCAGGCTGCATGGCACGAGATCAAGTCCTTCTTCATGTCCTTCTTCCGTGATTATAACAGCATGGGCTCCATGTCCGTTGTTGCCGAAGAGGGCGCGGTTGAGGTTTGGCTGGCTACCGGTCGTGACCAGTCTCAGGTTATCAGAAACCTGATCAACAACGACTTCTCTCCCAACGAAACTACCAATTCCAAGGGCGAATACATCGGCGGTACTGCAGTAGACCTCAAGCTGGTCGCAGCAGGTACGCTGCTGCCTTCCATCCTTGCGGGTGAAGGCCCCGACGTTTACCTCGGCCTTGGCCAGGGCGACGTCATCAACTACGCGATCCGTTCCGCACTGATGCCCGTCGACGAAATTGCCGACAAGGTTGGTGAGCAGAAGGTCAAGGACGGCTATCTTGCTTCCAACACCGAATGGGAAGACACCATCAGCCACTTCAACGACGCAGCAATGCTGGTGCTTGGCGTGGAGAACCCCGACGGTGATATGCATTATTACGCACTTCCCGAGGCACAGGGCTTTACCATGATGTTCGTTCGTGAGGACATCCTGGCCGAGCTTGACATTCCCGTTCCCGAGACCTGGGACGATATCCTGGCAGCGATCCCCGACCTGCAGGCAAACAACATGATGATCGGTCTTTCCACCGACTACAGCGTTTACCTGTATCAGGCAGGCGGTGACCTGTATGCCGACGGCGGTATGAGAATCAACCTGGACTCCAAGAAGGGTCTGACCTCCTTTGAAAAGATGTGTAACATGTTTACACAGTATAACTTCCCCTACACCTACGATGCAGCAAACCGTTTCAGAACCGGTGAAATGCCCATTCTGATTGCGGACTACGTCGGTATGTACAACCAGCTCAAGGTATTTGCAACCGAAATCGAGGGCTTGTGGAAGTTCTATCCGATGCCCGGTACGATCCGCACCAATGAGGACGGAACCACCTACATTAACAGACAGACCGTATCCTCCGTTGCAGCAAGCGTTATCGTCAAGGGCTGCAGCGACGAAGAAGGCTCTTGGAATTTCATCAAGTGGTTTACCGGTGCTGATTGCCAGCAGGAATACTCCAACGAAATGGTAGCGATCATCGGTCCCGCAGCAAAGTACAACACTGCGAACAGAGAAGCTCTTGAGGAGCTGCCCTGGACCACTGCAGAGCTCAAGCAGATCCAGGCACAGTTTGAGGACCTTGCATCGGTTCCCAACTATCCCGGCTCTTACATTCTCGGCCGTTACACCCAGTTCGCATTCCTGTCCGCTTATAACGACAACGCGAACCCCTCCGAGTCCCTGATGAGTTACATTACTACTATAAATAAAGAGATCACCAGAAAGCGTAAGGAATTCGGTCTGGAGACTCTTGAGGTAGACGAAACTCTTGCATCCAAGCGTCTGGAGCAGAGCGAGCAGCTGCTGGCTAAGTTCGAGGAGCTTGATACTGCAGGCAAGTATGCAGAGGCAATCGCTTCCGCAAGGGATGCGATCAAGCGCGAGAATATCGCTGACCTTGCAACTGCTTCCGCAGCCTTCTTGAAGATTGCTTACGAGCTGAATACCGAGGAACAGGTTCTCGCTCAGTTTGAGGCAGTCAAGACCGATCCCACCAATCCTTGCTATGCATACCAGGTATATCAGTATGCAGAAACCCCCGAGCTCGTAGCTTATTGCTTGGCAGACTTCCTTGGCGACGCTTCCGCCGCTATGGAATCCTATCAATAATTAAGTACCATCAAAAAAGATCAGAAAAGGAGATTAGAGTAAATGTCTAAGAAAACAGCAACAAAAAAAGCTGGCACTCGTAAAGACCTTACCATGACTCAGTGGATCTTGAAAGAGATGGTACGTAATAAGGTCGCGTACTTCATGGTCGCACCTTATATGATCCTCTTCGCAATGTTCACTGTAATGCCGGTTATTCTTTCTATCGTAGTCAGCTTTACAGACTTTAACTTGCTGGAATGGCCGAACTTCGTATTCCTGGACAACTACATTTCGTTGTTCTTCGATGACGATATCTTCCTCATTGCCTGCAAGAACACGTTGATCTTTGCAATCATCGTAGGCCCTGTGTCCTACTTGATGTCCTTCCTGGTAGCTTGGTTCATCAACGAGCTGCCTCCCAGAATCAGAGCACTTGTTACTCTGGTATTCTATGCACCCTCCATCGGTGGTAACGTTTACTTGATTTGGGGTACGCTTTTCTCGGCCGACTCCTACGGTTGGGCAAACGCAACGCTCAAGAAATTCGGTATTATCACCAAGGAAATCGCGTTCTTCCAGAATGAAGACTGGGTAATGCCTTTGTGTATCATCGTTGCACTCTGGATCTCGCTTGGTACCTCGTTCCTTGCGTTCATCGCAGGTCTTCAGGGTATCGACAGAGCTCAGTTTGAGGCAGGCGCGGTTGACGGTATCAAGAACCGTTGGCAGGAACTGTACTACATCACGCTGCCTAACATGAAGCCGCAGCTGATGTTCGGTGCGGTCATGGCAATCACCGGCGCGTTCGGCTTCGGTGGTGTCGTTGACGCACTGTGCGGATTCCCCTCGGTTAACTACGCAGCGCACACCATCATGCACCATTTGAACGACTACGGCGGTATGAGATTTGAAATGGGTTATTCCTCTGCGATCGCAGTAATTCTGTTCTGCATCATGGTTGGTGCAAACTCACTTGTAAAGAGAATGCTTTCGAAGGTAGGTACGTAATATGGCAAAACTTAGAACAAGAAAACATAAAGTCGTACTTGCCCGTTCCGCGGGAGGCGACGCGGGCATTACGTTCGTACTTGCAATTCTCGGCGCATTCATGTTCCTCCCCATGCTTTACGTGCTGATGCAGTCTGTAAAGCCTCTGGATGAGCTTTGGATGTATCCTCCCAGATTCTACGTAATGTCTCCCACACTTGATAACTTCATCGACCTGTTCAACCTGATGAACACCTCTTGGGTTCCATTCTCCCGTTACATTTTCAACACCGTGTTTACTTCTGTAGCGGGTACGTTCGGACACCTGTTCCTGGCTTCTCTTGCAGCATATGCGCTTGCTAAGATCAAGTTCCCGGGCAGAGGCTGGATGTTCCAGGCTGTACAGCTCTCGCTGATGTTCAACGCAACGGTTACTGCAACCGCTTCGTTTATCCTGATGTCCGCTCTGGGCTTCCTGGATACGTATTGGGCAATCATCGTGCCCGCATGGTGCTCCTCTCTGGGTCTGTACCTGATGAAGCAGTTCATGGATACCAACGTCAACGACTCGGTACTCGAGTCCGCAAGACTTGACGGCGCAAGCGAGCTTAAGACCTACTGGGTTATCGCAATGCCCATGGTTAAGCCTGCATGGCTGACGCTGATCATCTATTCGTTCCAGGGACTTTGGAACGCAGGTGCTTCGATGTACATTCACTCCGAGCAGCTCAAATCCTTTAACTACGCAATCGGCCAGATCACCGCAGGCGGTATCGCCCGTGCAGGTGCATCTGCAGCGTCCACGGTTATTATGATGATGGTTCCGATCACGGTATTCGTCGTATCCCAGTCCAACATCATTGAAACCATGGGTTCGTCCGGTATGAAAGACTAAAACAGGAGGTAAGAATCGTGAAAAAGATTACAACTATTTTATGTGTAGTATTCTGCGTAATGATGATTGCTTCCTGCATGATCCTGCCTGCTTCGGCAAGCTCCGCATATCAGACCTACACATACTCCATCGACGGCTACGCTCTGTATTCGCCTGATGCTTACACCGCCGAAAAGGTTGTTGACTCCGCCTACATGGGCCTGGACGTTCCGATCGATAACCCCGGTGACCTGATTTGTGACGACCAACAAAACGTTTACATTGCAGATACTGCAAACAACCGTATCGTCGTGCTGGACCGTTACTACAAGCTCAAGTTCACCATTTCGACCTTCCGTAACGGACAGGGCGTTATGGACAGCCTGAGCGCACCCCAGGGTCTGTTCGTTTCCGACAAGTACATCTGGGTATGCGATACCGGTGCAAACCGTATCGTCGTGTTTGACAGAAAGGGTAACTTCGACCGCGTAATCGAAGAGCCCGAAAGCCCGCTGTTTGATGACAACTCGGTTTATAAGCCGGTTGCAATCGCAGTAGACAAGTACGAAAAGCTGTACGTGGTATCCTCCACCACCTATCAGGGTATCATCGTCATGACCAGCAGCGGCGACTTCACCGGATTTATCGGTGCACAGGCCGTTACCATTTCGGCTTGGGATATCATCTGGAGACGTTTCCAGACCGATGAGCAGAGAGAGAACTCCGAAACCTACGTGGCAACCGAGTACAACAACATCGCGCTCAACGGTGACTTCATTTACGTAACCACCTCCACCATCGACGAAGGCTCGGTCATGGGCACCATTACCGCCAAGGATAAGTCCGGTAAGTACGCACCCGTTAAGCTGCTCAACCAGGCAGGTGACGAGATCATGCGTCGTAACGGCTTCTATCCGCCTTCCGGTGAAATTGACATTTTCGGTGCAAGATCCACCGACGCCAGCAAGGGTGTTCCCACCGGCGTTTCCACGCTGATCGACGTAGCCAGCGGTCCTGAGCAGACCTGGTCCATCATCGACGAAAAGCGTAGTAAGATCTACACCTACGACTTTGACGGTAACCTGCTGTTCGCGTTTGGTGATAAGGAAGGTAACATGCTGGGTAACGTATCCAGTATCGAGGCCATCTGCTACCAGGGCGACACCATGCTGATCCTGGACAAGGATAAGGATACCATCACGGTATTTGAGCGTACCGAGTACGGCGACGTACTGCTGGACGCAATTGCTGCAGAGAACCGTCAGGACTACACCGAGGCGATCAACCTCTGGACTGACGTGCTCAAGAGAAACTCCAACTTCGACGCAGCGTATATCGGTATCGGTCAGGCAATGTACCGTAACGGTGAATTCGAGGAATCGCTTGAATACTTCGAGGCTGCTTACGATACCATCAACTGGTCTACCTCTTACAAGGACATCCGTAAGGAATTCATGTCCGACTACTTCCTGTTCCTTCTGATCGGTATTCTCGCACTGATCATCGTTCTGGTACTGATCTCCAAGTACATCACCAAGGTCAACAAGAGAATCAAGAAGGCAGACGAAAGACGTACCTACTGGGAAGAGCTGCTGTATGCGTTCTACGTCATGCTGCATCCGTTCGATGGCTTCTGGGACCTCAAGCACGAGCGTCGCGGCTCGCTGCGTGGTGCACTCACCATCAACCTGATCGTCATTCTGACCTTCTTCTATCAGTCGATCGGTCAGGGCTACTTGCTCAATCCCTACGATAAGTACTCCACCATCTGGGGTCAGGCAATCTCCGTACTGGTTCCTCTGTTCCTGTTCATCACCGCAAACTGGTGCTTGACCACTCTGTTTGAGGGTGAAGGCAGCTACAAGGATATCTACATTGCATGCTCTTACAGTATGATGCCTATCCCGCTGCTGGTAATCCCCGCAACCATTTACTCCAACTTCGCAATCGCAACCGAGGTTGAACTGATCACTCTGGTGACCACCATCGCGTTCTTGTGGATGGGTATGCTGATCTTCTTTGGCACGCAGGTCACACACGACTACTCCATCGTAAAGAACACAGTCACGATTCTGGGAACGGTGCTTGGCATGGTATTCATCATGTTCATCGCCATCCTGTTCTCCACGCTGGTCGGTAAGCTGGTATCTCTGGGAACCAACATCGTTACCGAGCTTCAGTACCGCATGTAACGCTACAGATAGGAGGGAAAGGTAATTTATATGAAAATCCAAACAAAATTTATCTCTTTACTCTTAGCTGTACTGTTGATGCTGGGATCTATGACGGTGCTTTCCGTCTTCAGCGCATCCGCTGAAGAGGAAGATACCGAAGCAGGTACCACCGACAAGAAGGAAGAAGAGGAAGAGATTATCGACTATACCACTCTGGTATTCACAAGCCCCGAAGAAAAGCTTGCTTCCATGCTGAATAAGGACGGCAAGCCCGGTCCTTGGCTGACCAAGGGCAACTACGAGCTGTACGTAGACGCTTTCTCCGGTGAGGTTGCATACAAGAATACCAAGACAGGTGAGATCCTGTTCACCAACCCCTACGATATCGGTACTTCCACGTTGGGCTCTACCAACACCAAGAATGAGCTGCTCTCGCAGATCGTCATTCAGTATACCGATAATAATACGTCTCCCATCTTCGTGAGCTACGAAATGGCAGCTCTGAAGGATCAGATCACGGTCAAGCAGATCAAGAACGGTATCCGTGTACAGTATACGCTGGGTAGAGAACAGGCAAGAAAGCTTGTTCCCGGTATGATCAGCATTGAGCGTTTTGAAGAAGTCATTTGCGCTAAGGCAAAGGAAAACGGTATTTCCGACTTCGACTACAGTAAGCTGACCGCTTACTACCTCAAGCTCTCCCTTGAGGGTCTGTCCGAAAGAGGCCGTGCCGAGCTGATCGACGCATTCCCCATCGTAGAAAAGATGGACGTTTACGTCTTTGACCAGAACGCATCCGAGACTGAGAAGAACAAGATCGAGGGCTACATCAAGACCTACTGCCCCGAGTACACCTACGAAGAACTGGACGCTGACCACGCAGAGACCGAGTACGAAAGCCAGGATAAGAACCCTCCGTTGTTCAAGCTGGCGCTGGAATACACGCTGGATGAGCACGGCATGACCGTCAGACTTCCTGCAAACGGTATTCGTTTCAACGAGGCTCTGTATCAGCTGGAATCCCTGCAGGTTCTGCCTTACATGGGTGCCGGCAACAGCGCATACGAAGGCTACACCTTCTATCCCGACGGTGCAGGCTCTCTGTATGAGTTCGACGACATTGAGGATACCAAGACCAGAACCGTCAGAGGTAAGGTCTACGGTACCGACTACGCTTACCACACCATTACCGGTACGTATCAGCAGGCGATCAGATATCCCGTATTCGGCGTTGTTGAAAACTCCGTATACTACGATTACATCAAGACCACTGAGGACGCCGATACCGGCGAAATGATCCAGGAAGTGACCACCCTGTCCGGCTCCATCGTGGATCAGGTCAATAAGTTCAACGCCTCCGCCTCCGGCGCACAGGATTCTATCCCGAAGCTGGTGCAGGACTTTGGCGCAATCATTGGCAACAGTGCTAACACCGTTGTCAAGAGAGAGGTCGATCGCGGCTACGTTGCCATCATGGAAGAGGGCGATGCTCTGACCGACATCATGACCTACCACGCAGGCTCGCTCAGTGACTATAATACCATCAAGATGGTATTTAACCCCAGACCCAGCGACTCCTACAACCTTCAGGACTCTATCTCCGTAGGTTCGGACGCTACCTGGACGGTTGTCAGTGAGAGAAAGTACGTAGGTAACTACAAGATCCGTTACGTTATGCTTTCCGACAGCGAGCTGGCTGAGGAAAAGGGCGTTGAGGATTACTACGAGACCTCTTGGCTGGGTATGGCTCTTGCATACAGAGATTATCTGGACCGCAACGGCCTTCTGACCAGACTGACCGCAGAGGACGTTGAAGACGATATTCCTCTGTATATCGAGACCTTCGGTGCTCTTGAGACCACCGAAAGAATCCTGTCCATTCCCGTGGACGTGATGACCCCCCTGACCACCTTCGAGGACGTCAAGACCATGTATGATGAGCTGGCAGCCGAGGGTATCACCAACATCAACTTCAAGCTCACCGGTTATGCAAACGGCGGTATGAATTCCATCGTACCCTCCAAGCTTAAGTGGGAAAAGTCGGTTGGCGGTAAGGATGGCTTCCAGGATCTGGTCAACTACGCTGCAGAGGTCAATAAGACCGAGGGCAGCAACCTGGGTATCTTCCCGGATTTCGACTTCTCTTACATCAACTATACCGAGGCATTTGACGGCGTATCCCTTCGTTGGCACGCAGTCAGAACCATCGACGACCGTTACGCAAGCTACCGTGAGTACTCTGCAACCGAGCAGAAGCACGTCAGCCACTATCAGATGGCGATCTCTCCCGCAAGCTTTAACAAGTTCTATGAGAAGCTTACCAAGAACTATCTGAAGTACGATAACGTCAACGGTATTTCGGTCGGCACTCTGGGTAACACCCTGAACTCCGACTTTGACGAGGATGATCCTTACAACCGCGAGGACTCCAAGGAATTCGTGGCTACCGCGCTTGAATATCTCTCCAGCCAGAAGAACAATCAGGGACAAGAGATCGAGCTGATGAGCGAAGGCGGCAACGCATTCACATGGAAGTTCCTTGACCACCTGCTGGACGTTTCTCTTGACTCCAGCCGTAACAACGATGCAGCACATGCAGTTCCTTTCGTGGGCGTTGTACTGCACGGTTACATCAACTTTACCGGTTCTCCCATGAACATGGAAGGTAATATCCAGTACGCAATGCTCAAGGCAATTGAGAACGGCGCATCTCCTTATTACATCCTGTCCTACCAGAACACCCAGAACCTCAAGGATTACAAGCTGCTCAGCCATTACTACTCCGTACGTTACGACATCTGGAAGGAAGACGTTATTGAGATGTATGACGAGCTCAACGGCGTGCTGGGCGACGTTCAGGATAAGCTGATCATTGATCATGAGTTCTGGACCGGTACCCGTGTTCCGGACAGCGACGAGCTGCTGGACGACATTCAGGCAGTTCTGGACGAGTACTTCTATGCTGAAGAAAACGCAGGCGAAGTCCTTGCACTCAAGGATAAGCAGGCAGTCAGCATTGCTAGAAAGCAGGCAAGAGAGGCTGCAGAGGCAGCGATCGCTACTCTGGATGATGCAGCAGCAGCATTCAAGCAGGCGAACGATATGTACGCACCCTTCATTGCAGACTGCGAAGCTCTTGCTGAGTACAAGGCTGCATACGACGAGTATCTGGCAACCGGCATCAACTACGAGGCTTATGCAGAGTATTCTGATGCAGAAGAGGGAACTGAGGAATACGAAAAGTATCAGGAGTATCTGAACTACAGAAGTGCACGAAGCAGATACACCACCACCAGAAACAGACGTCTGAACGACATCGTTAACATTTACAACTACTACGCAAAGGCAAAGACCGCGCTCAATCAGGTAAGTGAGCATCTTGAAAATGCCAAGAAGGCTGTTGAGATCATCAGCGCAACCGAGGGTATGCTCCCCGAGCTGATCGCTGAGGCTGAAGACTACAGAGACGTTACCGATCTGTATGTCAGCGGCACTGAATTCACGGTTCTCAAGGACAGATACAAGAAGGACAGCCAGACTTACTCTGCAAGTGAGGACGCCGCTGCGATTGAGGCTTTGGTAAAGGCTTATGCAGAAGAGGCAGTCGAGGCAAATCTTGAAACTCTGGTTGCTGACCTTGCAAAAGCAGAGGAGACATTTGCAGAGGCTAAGGCCAAGTATGAGGAAGATATTGCTGCTGCTGAGAGCGAGACTGCAATTGAAAAGGTTGAGTCCACCTTCGCAAAGGCAACCGAAACCTACAACAAGGCTGTTTCCGCTGCTTATTCCGCAATTCTGAAGGCTTGCGAGCTGACCGACGAGCAGAAGGCAGAGATCAATGCACTGTGCCACTTCGAGTACGATTACACCAAGCTGTATAACACAGACCTTGCTAACCTTGCAAAGTACTATGCAGTTACCAAGCTGTGCGAGGTATCCGATTATGAGGAAACTCTGAGCGAGATGCCCACCAAGGTTGATCTTGATTTCACTCAGGATTCCTTTACCGCATATTCTGACAACGCCTTTGCTACCTTTGAGGCTGTTAAGGCGTACGTGAAGGACTATATCACCGAGCAGGATATTGCAAACCGTATTACTCCCGTAGGTTCTTCCTCCGGTTCTAAGGAAGAGGAAGAGGAAGAGGGCTTTGACAAGTATGCGGTTGAAGAAGGCTCCATCGTCGTTGTCACCTACGGTGGCAAGAACGGCGTTGACGCTGACGCTTATAAGTCCATTATTCTCAACTACAACAACTTCTCCGTAAGCATTGAGTACCAGGGTATGGTCTATACTCTGCCCGCATACGGCTACGTTGTTGTCATGCAGTAAGAAAGGGAGGTGTAGAACATGACAAATGACGCAAAGCTTCAGAATACCATGACCAAGAAGTCTGCGCCCAAGAAGAGAAAAATCGCCTCCTTGGATAAGCGTAAGTCCCGCGTTGGTTGGTATTTCGTGTTACCTTTCCTGATCGGCTTCGTTCTGATCTATCTTCCTGTTATTTTCGACTCCGTAAAACTCAGCTTTTTCAAGATCAACATCCTGCAGGGCGGCGGTTACTCGCTGACCCCTGTCGGATTTGAAAACTACGCGTACGCACTTCTGGAAGACCCCGAGTTCGTTCAGGTTCTCGTTTCGGGTATGAAGGAACTGGCGTTCGACATTCCCGCAATCATCATTTTCTCGCTGTTCATGGCAGTTCTGCTCAACCAGAAGATGGTTGGTAGAGCAGCATTCCGTGCAATCTTCTTCATTCCCGTTATCCTTTCCACCGGTATCATGGGCTCCATCGAGGCACAGAACATTCTGGGCTCTTACATGGATAGCGCAAGCGGTATCGACGACGGTTCGGGATCCAGTGCCGCAAACGAAATCGTTTCGGCGGTGGATATTGAGCGACTGTTTTCCAACATGAAGGTTGGTACGGAGCTCATGGAAATGGCTGTCGGCTGGATCAACAACATTTACGATATCGTAAACCGTTCCGGCGTACAGATGCTGATCTTCCTGTCCGCACTGCAGTCCATTTCTCCCGCGATTTACGAGGCGTGCCGTATCGACGGTGCAACCGCTTGGGAAACCTTCTGGAAGATTACGTTCCCCATGATCAGCCCGATGATTCTGGTAAACGGCGTTTACACTATCGTAGACGCGTTCACGACACAGTCCAACTCGGTTATGTCGTTTATTAAGTCGGTGAAGAGCTCTGCAGCAGACGGTGACGTAGTTGCGAGTGCGATGTCCTGGATGTACTTCCTGATCGTTATCGCGATCGTATCGCTGGTTGCTCTGATCTTCTCGTCTTACGTATTCTATCAAAGAAGAGATTAAGGAGGTGAGGAAAGAATGACACAGAATTTGCAAGATAAGCCTAAGGTCTTAAAAGAAAGCAAAAGACGCATCAAGGTTGACTTCGAAAGAACCGATGCCAAGACGCGTTTCAAGGAAAAGTATATCAGTTTCTTCTTCCTCACTAAGGTAGTCTGGTTCATTTTCCGACTGGTACTTCTCGTAGGTATCTCCTACGTCGTGCTGTTCCCGTTCTTTACCAAGATTTCCGGTTCCTTCATGGCTCCCGAGGATTTCGTAGACGTTACCGTACGTCTGATCCCCAAGAACTGGACGCTGGATATTTACAAGGGCGTTCTGACCGAGCTTGATTACTGGGAAGCATTTGGTAACACGCTGTTGCTGTCCGGCAGCTGCGCGCTGCTGCAGACCTTCGTTTGCGCAACCATCGGTTACGGCTTTGCAAAGTACAAGTTCAAGGGTAACGGTCTGATCTTCCTGCTGGTTATGCTGACCATGATCGTGCCTCACCAGACGCTGGAGCTCTCCCTGTTCATGAAGTTCCGTTATTTCGATTTCTTCGGAATTTTCGGTTTCCTGTCGGGCGGTGGACTCAAGATCTTCGGTTTCACCTTCCTGGAGGGTATGATCGATATCATTCCCGATTCCTGGAAGTTCTGGACCTCGAGTGGTTGGAACCTGTGTAACACCTACGTTCCGCTGCTGGTGCTGTCCGCAACCGGTCTGGCATTCAAGAACGGTCTGTATATTTTCATGCTCAGACAGTTCTTCCGCGGCATTCCGGACTCTCTGGAGGAATCCGCTTACATTGACGGTGCAGGCAACTTCAGAACCTTCATTCAGATCGTTCTGCCCATGTCGGTGCCCATGCTGATCACGGTATTCCTGTTCGCGTTCTGCTGGCAGTGGACGGACAACTTCTACACCGAGCTGTTCTTCACGACCACCAAGACGGTACTGATGCCTGACATCATTGATATTCCCAAGTCGCTCAAGACCGACTATGCGGGCCAGAGCCTGTATTATGCGGCAATCAGAAACACCTGCGGCTTGTGTATCATCGCACCGCTGATCATTCTGTATCTGTTCGGACAGAGATACCTTGTTGAAGGTATTGAGCGTTCGGGTCTGACCGCAGAATAATTTGCAGGGAAGAGAAAAACAAAAAAATGGGGCTGTCGCGAAAGCGACAGCCCTTGTTATTATGTAAACAGTTTTGGAAAACACCTGATGAAAGTTTTTGCGTCGCTTTTTTCAGAAAAGCATGGTGGCGTGTGACTGTTTCTGATTTTTCGAGTGTTAATGACGCCACCCGATGCTGAATTTCTTCAAAATTCAGCATCCAAAAGTCAATCAGCAGAGCCCTTGGTCGCGCCCGCAGGCGCGAAACACACTCGGCGTTTAATTTGCGAAGCAAATATGTTCTTCTTTGCGCCTGAGGTGCCAAAAAGAACGGAGAGGATCCTCTCAATGTAACACATACTAACCCTTCACCCACTTTTTTCTTTGACACCGCGGGCGCAAAGAAAAAAGTTCACAAAAAAGAAACGCCGAGAATGTTTCGCGCCTGCGGGCGCGACGACGTTCCTCCTCGCTGCTGCCGCCTGCTTCGCGGATGGCACCGGTGCTGGTGATATACTTGGGGTTTCCGTAGCTTCCCACCGGATCAAAGCCGATGTTGAACGCGGGAATCATGTTGGAAGCGCCGATTTCACTGGTCAGCTGGTGGAAGGCGTAATGATAGGCCAGCAGAATGGAGGTGGAGCAACTGTTGCCGGGCAGATGGAACCAGTCGGTATCAACCGTGGAAGGCAGGGTTCCGTTCTGAAGCAGGGCAGAGAAGGCGGCGGCGTTGCCGTT
>JAZNYL010000104.1:0-27257 GCA_045594445.1 Eubacteriales bacterium | reverse complement strand
CCTCGCAAGATGTGTATCTTGCTTCGACTCGCTTTGACAAAATCCATCAAAAAATTCAACGCCGGAGGGTGCTGCGCAGTTTTGCGCGAGCAAATATTTCGCAGATGCAAAGAGAAAATGCGAAGCAATATAAGATATTGCGAGTATTTTTTCTGCCGCAGGTGCAGATATTTGCCGAGCAAAACCGTGTGAGTTCGGTTCTCTTCGGCTATAGAAAATTATAGAAAATACGAAATTGGACGGTACGATATGTTTATTGTGTTTGAAGGAATTGACGGCGCAGGCAAGACCACGCAAATTGAACTTTTGGCTGACAGACTGCGCACCCTGGGGCTTGACCCTTACGTGACGGCAGAGCCGACCGGCATGGAGACCGGGCGCGCCATTCGCCGCGTGCTTTCGGGTGCCGTGCCCAAGACGCCCACGCAGGTGGCGGCCATGTTTGTGCAGGACAGAATTGACCATAACGTGGACCCCGACGAGGGCATTGAAGGCAAGCTGGCTGCAGGCAGAGCCGTGATTTGCGATCGCTACTACTACTCTTCCCTTGCCTATCAGGGCTCATTGACCGATTTTGACTGGGTGATGGCAGCCAATTGCGATTGCCCCGAGATCCGCCGCCCCGACCTTTGCATCTTCCTGGACCTTTCCCCCGAGGAAAGCATGAAGCGCATCACCAAAGGCCGCACGCAGGTGGAAATTTACGAAAAGGCCGAGACGCTGACCAAGTTCCGCGCGCAGTACATGAACGTGTTCCAAAAGCTGCGGGCGCGCGGCGAGCAGATTGAGATCATCAACGCATCGGGCAACATCGAGCAGACCGCCGAGGCGATCAACAAGGCGATTTACAAGCATTTTGGGATATAATCAGTTGCCGCAGGAGCCGGCGATCAATGATCTCACCTACAGAAATTTATGTAAGGAGTTTGCGAAAGAAAACCCAAAACAAAAACACTCGTAGGAGCGAGAATTTCGGCAAAGCCGAAATATGTGATCGCCAGACCTGCGAAAACTATTCATAAAACAAACAAGGACTGCATCCATGGATACAGTCCTTATTTTGTGCGGATTCTCCCGCGAATTTTTCAGCCGATTCTCTGTCTTTTCCCTTTAATATGCAATCAAGTAATAAATGACGTAGATCCAGCCGAGCACGCCGTGCAATATCGCCCAGCCGATCGATTGCCAGTTGACGTAGCTGATTACCGTTGCAAGGGCACACCCCAAGCCAAGTCCGCCAAAGGATACGCTCCAGTCTTTTCGGCTTGCCAGTTGATCAAGCTTTTTTTCGGTCTGCTCCAATTTGTATTGCAAAAATTGATATTTATCCTCATCCTGTTCGCCAAGACCGCTCAAAGCTTTCCCTTCAAGCAACTCGCGAACTGTCATGTCTAATTCCCGGCAAAGCTGCTCAACAACAGAATAATCCGGCATATTTCGGCCGTTTTCCCATTTGGAAACAGTTTTATTGGATACACCCAGTCGCTGCGCAAGCTGCTCCTGCGTCATATTCTTTTCTCTTCTCTTCTCGGCAATGAATCTGCCTGTTTCTTTTGGATTCATCATTCACCCCTCCTTTTATCCCCAGTTTATCACTCAAGCGGGTAAATTGCAATCCCTTACACGGAGAATTTCGGTAGAATTCTCAAATTCGGATCGCTCTTTTGCTGCGTGATCCAAAATGAGTTGTCTTAAAAGCGAGCGAACAATTCATAAATCAAGAAAATCCTCGCCTTTCGGCGAGGATTTTTTACATTTAATTCTGCATTTTGCATTTTGCATTCTGCATTCTTGTCTTTCCCGGGTGCTTAGTCGGTCACAAACTCGCTAAGCAGGTTCTGCAGCTTTTCCACGTCCTCGTCTCTGTGTACGTGCACGGCAACGGGCTGACGCAGATCCAGGCTGAAAATGCCCAGAAGAGATCTACCGTCAACGATATATCTGCCGGATCCAAGGTCTACTGCACCGTCATAAGCAAGCAGCGTGTTGACCAGCTTGTATACGTCGTTGATCTCTTTCAAACGAATGTTAAAGCTCTTCATGCTCGTTTCCTCCTTGTGAAAAATGAATTTGTAATCGCTTTCCCGATTACGCCATCATTATACTCTCAATTTTCGGAAAATGCAAGAGACAAACCGACGAAGTTACCAATCACGGCATGAAATATTTGGTTATATTGCACAAATTTTGGTGCGCTGCCTTGTGCAACGCGCCTGATAAACTTTAGTCAAAGAAATAGTTTTCAACCTCGGCACACAGCCAATGGTACATGGGCAGGTGGTATTCCTGCACGCGATAGGTCTGCGTTTCGGGTGCATGCAGCACCACGTCGCATAGCTCGTCCAACGCGCAGTTGCGCTCTCCCGCCATGCCGATGACGCGCACACCCAGCGCCTTTGCCGCGCGTGCGGCTGCCACGACGTTGGCAGAATTGCCGGAGGTGGAAATGCACCAAAGCAGGTCACCCGGCTTGGACAGCGCCAGCGTCAGCTGCGCGTACACCGTCCCGGCGTCCACGTCGTTACAAAACGCGGAAATGATCGCCCCCTGCGAGGGCAGCGAAATCGCAGGCAAGCCCATCTGCAGGCAATCTGCCAGCTCCTCGCCCATGGCTGCGCGCAGCTCTTGCGTCAGCTCCCTTTTGGAGGCAAAGCCCTTGAGCAGCTCGCCTGCGATATGATCGCAATCGGCTGCCGAGCCACCGTTGCCGCAAAGCAGCAGCTTTCCACCTCGGTTGTAAGTATCAATCAGCAGCTCCCGTGCCGTCTCCAACGCCTCTTTTTGCGATGCAAGCGCGGGATAATGCTCAAACAATTCTATCTTCATAGTTCTCTCCTCACTTAGCCATCATGGCCACGCACAAAGCGGCCTTATCGCCCACCGATTCGGTCAGCGCGGCAGGCACGACGCGGCAAACCGCCAAAGAACCCGGCAGCGCCTCCCGGGCAAGCGTTCTTTCCATCGCCTCGCGCAGCAAATGTCCGCTGCGTGCATAAATGCTGCCAAGCACGATGCACTCGGGATTGAGAATATCCACAAGCAAAGCAAGTCCGCGCCCAAGCATCTCGCCGCAAGCCGTCCAGACCGCCATGGCAACCTCGTCGCCCGCGTCGGCCGCCTCGGCCAATTTCTTGGCGGTAATGCTGTCAAGCTCCTCCTCACTCCTGCAAAACGCGCAGGTCTTTCCGCTTGCCAGCGCATCCTTTGCATACTGCGCGCCCAGCTGTGCAAGACCGCCGCCCGAGCAAAAGCCCTCGAAAGAGCCCTTTTTATAGTATCCGACAGGGCCGTCCTCGGCCATGCGCACGTGTCCGACCTCGCCTGCGTTGTCGTTGGCACCGACGTATAAGCGTCCGTCCAGAATCAAGCCTGCTCCCATGCCCGTGCCAAAGGTCAGAAACACCATATTTTTTGTGCCCTTGCCCGCGCCAAAGCGATATTCGGCAAGCGCGCAGGCGTTTGCATCGTTGCAAAGCGCGGCGGGAATGCCAAAGCATTCGGTCAGCATCCCTACGATGGGCACGTTGTCCCACCCGGGCAGATTGGGCGGTGACTGGATCAGTCCCGCGTAAGAATTCAAAGGTCCTCCGCAGCTGACGCCAATGGCCTTGACCGTAGCTCCCTGCAGCTCGGCCATCTCAATCAATGCGGCGGCTTCGTGCAGAATACGCGCAAGCGTGCGATTCTTATCGGTCGTTGCAAACTTCACCTTTTGCAGCACCTCGCCGTTCTTGTCACCAAGCACCAGTGCACACTTGGTGCCGCCTATATCAATTCCGAGATATAATTCCATATCAGTCCTCCAGCTGTTCAAGCTCCTCGTAATCAAGCAACAACTGCTCCTCGATCTCGCTCTTGCGCGCATCCAGCGCGGCCACGCGCTCGTAATCGGTTGCAGCCTCGCCGTAAAGTGCCTCTTCAATCTCTGCCAGCTCAGCTTCCAAAGCCTCGCACTCAGCGTGCAGCTTTTCAATGCGGCGCACTCTCTTGCGCTCGGCCGCCACGTCCTGCTTATTTTTGAGATACTGTTGCTTTGAGCTGCTGACCTCGGCCACGGCGGCAGTCTCCTGTCCCACCTCGGCCTCAGCGCGACGCGCCTGCACGTATCTCTCGTATTCGGTATATCCCTGGCCCGGACGCTCCACGAAAAAGTCCAGCACATCACCCGTAAAGGGCGCACCCGGCGCAAGACACAGCACGCGCGTTGCCAGCTTTTCAACCAAATATCTGTCGTGCGAGACCACTAAAATCGTGCCCGCAAAGCCGTGCAGCGCGTTCTCCAGAGCCTCACGCGAATCAATGTCCAAGTGGTTTGTCGGCTCGTCCAAAATCAAAAGATTCATTTCGGACAGGATCAGCTTGGCAAGCGTCAATCTCGCTCTCTCGCCACCCGACAGCACCGCCACGGGCTTGAATACGTCGTCGCCCACAAAGCGGAACAGGGCAAGCGCGTTACGGATTTCGGTCTCGGTCTTTTGCGGGTACGCATCCCACAATTCGTCAATGACTGCGTTTTCGGGATCAAGATTCTGGTTTTCCTGATCGTAGTAGCCAACCTTGACGTTATATCCCGCCTCAATCTTACCCGACGCGGGCGTCAGCTTGTCCAGAATCAGCTTGATCAACGTGGATTTGCCGCATCCGTTGGGGCCTATGACCATCATGCGGTCGTTTTTCTTAAGCGCAAACGAGACGTCCGAAAAAATCTCCTTTTGCCCGAATTTCATACAGAGTCCCTTGACGGTCAGCACGTCGTTGCCACTCGGCAAAGCCGCCGTAAAGCGCATACGAATCGGCTTGGGCGCGCTTTCCGGCTTGGCCACGCGCTCAACCTTGGCAAGCAGCTTTTCACGCGCGCGGATGGTCACGTAATTATGTGCCTGATTCCAGCGTCGCTGCTGCTCCAAAAACGCCTCTTGGCGCGCAAATTCGCGCTGCTGCAGATCGTATTTCTTTTGTTGGAGTGCTCTGTCCTGCTCGCGCGTCTGCATTGTCTGGGAGTAATTGCCCTTGTAAAGCTTGGCGTGGCAATTCTCCACCACCAAGGTTTTGTTTGTCACACGATCAAGAAAATAACGGTCGTGCGAGATGACCATCACGCACTTTTTATAAGAGACCAAAAAGCTCTCCAGCCAGGAAAGCGTTTCCATATCAAGATGGTTGGTAGGCTCATCGAGCAGCAAAAGATCCGGCTCGGTGGCAAGCACCACGGCCAAGGCAAGACGGGTGCGCTGACCGCCGCTGAAGGTATCAATCTGTCTCTCTCCATCCTCGCGGCTAAAGCCCAGCTTTTGTAAAATTGACGCGCAGCGGCCTCTGAATTCCATGCCGCCGTCGCGGATAAAGCGCTCGTGCAGGCGGGTATACTCCCCCGTCAGAATATCGTAATCGGCGCGAGAGGTATCAAGCAAAGCTGCCTCCATCTCGGCAAGGCGCGCCTCATCGGCAAGCAGCCGCGGAAACGCGTGGTACATCAAGGAAAGCGCCGTTCCGTCGCCCTCGCGTTCAAACGCGCCGTCCTGCGTCAGAATGCCCAGCGTCTTGTCCTTGGAAATATATACCCTTCCCTCGGTGGGCTCGTATTCTCCCGTGATCATGCGGAACAAGGAGGATTTACCCGAGCCGTTGACGCCGATGATGCCCAGCTTATCGCTCTCGTCAATAGAAAAGGAGATATGCTCCAATATGACGTCGGTGCCAAAGGACAATCCAAGATCGTCCACACTCAGTATCGTCATGATTCATACCTCCTTTGAAAACCATTAGAAGAACTTGAAATTATGCGCTGCAATGAAATCCTTCAAGAACAGCCAATAGAACAGCACCAAAGCAAACGACGCAAGCGTGACAATGGCAACCAGCAGCCAATGCTTGACGCGGAATTCGGGCTTTGCCTGATCCTTGGGCACCACGCCGACGCGGCGCAAAAGCGGGAACAGCGCCGAG
This sequence comes from Eubacteriales bacterium, assembly GCA_045594445.1. GTDB lineage: Bacteria > Bacillota > Clostridia > Oscillospirales > CAG-272 > SVQP01. The sequence goes on along the minus strand of JAZNYL010000104.1, from coordinate 21,311 downwards.
ATAAACAGCACGATAAACGCTGCTTCAAACGGGAACAGTAACAGATTTTTGCCGATACGCACGCCGTTGATAAACGCCGCCACGGTACCCTCGGCGCCCATGGCGTAATACTGCCACTTGATAATGGCGGGATTGACAATCAAATTACATACCACGTTGACCGTCAGCTTGGAAAGCAGCACGCGGCTCACGGTAATCTTTCGTCTCCACAAAAACAGACCGAAAATAAACGAGGAAAGCATTTCCACAAGCATAAAGGGCGGGAAATAGGGCTGCCCCGCCATGGGGAACAGAATGCACCCAAGCGTATCGCTGATGGCACCTGACAAAAAGCTGACCACGGGGCCGCAGACCATCGCGCCGATGGCATTGACGTAGCAATCCAGCGTGAAATTCAGTCCCGGCAACACCTGGATCTTAAAAATCGGCATTTTGACCAGCACGCGCAAGGCGATAAACAAGGCGGCAAACACCAGGATTTTGACGTCCTTGAACTGCGCAGCGGCATCCAGCCAATACTGCTTACCGTAGCCCGTACCTGCGGGCAAAAGCTCGGGGGCTGATCTTCTTTTTTTGATACTCATAAAAAATCCTCCTTTCCTCACCCATATCGCAAGAAAAAGAGGCATGCTTTGCCGTATTCGTGCCATATAAAGCGGGATGCAAAGGGTGAACCGCGGATAAGGCTTGCCTTATTCCTTCGTCCTGCGGACAACTCCCCGTCCCGCAAGCACTTGACGCTCACCGATTTACTCTTAATATAGGAATATTATACCACCACGAATACGATTCGTCAAGAGGAAAGGCAGAATGCGAGGTGGAAAAAACGAGGTGTCGTAGGGCGGCGCAACACATGCGGGACGTCGAGGGCACCATCCCCTGCAAAAGGTTGTTTACGCGGCTGCGGGAGCAAGCCCCCGCCCTACACACTTCGCATCACACATTTTTAAAAATTCTCTTGCGCGCAGTGTCGTTTTATGGTATACTTTATATTGGAAGAATATCTACACTTTACATATAAGGGGCTCACATGGTTTTTTCAAGTCTGTTTTTCATGTTCGCGTTTTTGGTGATCTGCTACGCGCTGTACGCAGCCGTGCGCGGCATTCGTGCGCGCAATATCATCCTGCTGGTCTCTTCCCTGATCTTTTACACGTGGGGAGGACCCGCCTTTGTGCTGCTTTTGTGCTTGGAGACCTTTGTTTGCTATGCGAGCGCCCTCATCATTGACCGCATCGGCCCGCGCTCCCGCCGCGCACGCGCGACTGCCTGGATTTGCGCAGGCTTTTGCCTTGCTTTACTGATCCTGTTCAAATACACCGGCTTTTTCCTTGGGAATCTGCAGCTGATCACGGGACTTCCCAAGATCATTCCCGCCATTACCCTGCCCATCGGCATTTCGTTCTATACCTTCCAGCTGCTCTCCTACGTCATTGACGTTTACCGCGGCGAGGTCGAGGCGCAAAAGAGCTACGCAAAGTTGCTGCTTTACGCATCCCTGTTCCACCAGTGCATTGCAGGCCCCATCGTGCGCTACGCCGACGTAGCACGCGAGATCGAGCAGCGCAGCGTGACCTGGGACGACGCCGCGCAGGGCGTTTCCCGCTTTGCCGTAGGCCTTGCCAAGAAAGCGCTCCTGGCCAACGGCTGCGCCATGATCGCAGACACCCTTCTGCCCTCTGCCGCCACGACCGACCTATCCGGCCTTTCCGCAGTCTCTTTGCTGCTTGGTGGCCTTTGCTACATGCTGCAGATCTACCTTGACTTCTCCGCTTACTCGGACATGGCCATAGGTATGGGCTTGATGGTGGGATTCCACTACAAGGAAAACTTCAACTACCCCTATGCCGCCTCGTCTGTCACCGACTTCTGGCGTCGTTGGCATATCTCGCTCTCTACCTTCTTCCGCGATTACGTCTACATTCCGCTGGGCGGCAACCGCGTGAAGGTCTCGCGCCATATTTTCAATATGCTGATCGTGTGGGCCTTGACCGGCTTCTGGCACGGCGCTTCCTGGAACTTTATTTTGTGGGGGCTTTACTATTTTGTTTGGCTTGTCGTCGAAAAATACGCACTGCACATCGGCAAGAACGCACCCCTGTGGGGCAAGATTCTCGCACGCGTCTGGGTGCTGCCCATCGTGTATTTCGGTTGGCTGCTCTTCCGTTTTGACGATCTCTCGCTGCTGACAGACACCTTGCGCGGTCTTGTATGCGCCAACGGCAACGCCTTGTTTGACCTGACCGCACAGACGCAGCTGAGCGGCAACTGCTTCTTCTTAGCCGTATGCATCCTTGCCTGCTTCCCTATCGCTCCCGCACTCGGCAAGCTGCGCAACGCGACAAGAATCCCGCCCGTTTATTACACAGCAAACGCAATCGCGGCCGTCATTCCCGCGATCTTGGTCATTCTCTCGGCACTCGCTCTGATCGGCGACAGCTACAACCCCTTCCTCTACTTCAGATTTTAATACAAGAAAGGAGCCTTTATGAATCACAAGCAAATATTCAACAAGATCATGATCGTGCTGTTTTGCGCCGTCATGACCATCGGCTTTGTGCTGGGGCTTGCTTTCTTTTTGCGGCCCGAGCATTCGGAATCCGAAAAGCGCGACCTGACCGATTTTCCCACCTTTACCTTTGCCACTTTTTTCTCGGGCGAATATACCGAGCAGATCAGTACCTGGTTTGCCGACACCTATCCCTTCCGCGAAGGGCTGATTGCCGCAAGCGACGCCATCATGTCGCTCAAGGGCTTTGGCTCGGAGCAATTCCAGAGCGGTGCGCCCTCGGTTGGGGGTGAGCAGGAGGGCTCGCAGGGCGGTGAGGACGTCAAGGTCGAGACCATTGCAGGCTATTACATCACGGGCGACACAGCCTACGAAATGTATTATCAGAACAAGGCAAACTCCGATCGGTATTCCAACCTGATCAACAAAGCAGCCGAGCGGCTGGACGGCAAAGCCAAGGTTTACACCATGGTCGTGCCGCTGGCTTACGCCTACAACGACCGCGTGCTGCAAAAAACCGACGCGACCGATCCCAAGGCAGCCATTGACGGCATGTACGCGGGTATTACGCACAGTAACGCGGTGTGTGTGGACGTCTACTCGGCCCTTGGTGCGCACAAGGACGAATACCTCTACTTCCGCACCGACCACCACTGGACCGCGCTCGGTGCATACTACGCCTACACCGCCTACTGCGCGGACTCGGGGCTGAGCGCACATCCCCTCTCCTACTACGAAAAGCTGGAGTTTGCCGGATTCCTTGGTACGCTCTATTCCCACACCAAGGCCCCCGCGCTGCAAAAGAACCCCGACGTGGTTGAGGCCTTCGTGCCGCAGGGCAGCAATACGCTTTACGTGCATACCGCAGACGGTCAGCGTCAAAAGTTCACGGGCGGCGTGGTACGCAAGGATACCGACGCCATGTACGCAGCAGCTGCCTCCAAGTACAATTGCTTTTTGACCAGCGACAACCCCTCCGGCACCAAGCAAAGCTACTATTGCAGCATTGAGAACCCCTATATCACCGACGGCTCGGCCGTGGTGCTGGTCAAGGAATCGTTCGGCAACTGCTTTGCTCCCTTCCTGGTTGACCATTACCAATACGTGTACGTCATTGACTACCGCTACTTTGACGGCGACATCGTGGATTTTGTGGACATGACCGGCGCTGATAACGTCATATTCCTCAACAACATCACCGCCACCTCGGCGTCCCCGCGTATTGGCGAGATGGAAGATTTGGTGAATTGAGAGTGCAGAGTGAAAAGTGCAGAATGAATGCACAATAAAAAACAAGAAAAACCGCTCAATCGAGCGGCTTTTCTTTTCGGGCAATCAATGATCGTCCGCATTCAAAAATCAAAGAAAACCCTTGCTTTCGCAAGGGTTTTCTACCTCAATTCTGCATTCTGCATTCTGCATTCTGCATTTTTTCCGCTTCTGCCTTTTCCTTTGCAAAGAAGTGGATCTCCTCGGTTGCATACGCCAGCTTGACCAGCACGTCCTTCTTTGTCACGTAGCACCAATAGCTGTCCTCGGGCACAGAAAGGTCAACGCAGTCGCCCTTGGCGGTACGACTCTTTTTATAGTTGAACTCCACGTGCAGGCTATCCAGATTGAGTGCCTTCCACTCCACAGTCAAAGGCTCGCCGTACACGCTCTCGCAAACAAGCTTTGTGCCCTCGGGCGTTTGCGTCAGCTTGCCCTTGCCCTGCGGATAGAATCTTCTGGCGTTGGGCAGCGTTTCCACCGTGACGTCGTCCTCAAAATAATACGTACCGTTGCGAATTTCCTCGCGCACGCAAGCGCGCTCCCACCGTGCCCAATCGGGAATGTGGGAATACTCGGTCTCACCTTCCAAAGCCTTGAGCTCGCCCAGCTCGGTCATCTCCCACTTTTTGCCGCAGCTCTCACACCACAGATGAATACCCGCGGACTCCATCTTGCCCTCGGTGCCGCAGCACGCACACTTATAAAGCAGCGAGTGCAGACCCTTGGCGCGCTCGGGATGGTCGATCACGATATGATTTGCCTTTTGCCATGCAAAATCGTCGTATTGGAAATTATCCACAATTCTCTGATAGATCTCGTCGGCCGACAGCGTTTTGGTCTCCTCTGCCGTGACGATGGGATACATCTCGGCCTCAATCGGGCCCTTCTTGTTGATCCAGTTCCAATGCGGACAGGACACGAAGTTGCCGTGAATGCGGATCACAACCACGGGCACGCGCAAGAATTTTGCCAGGCTGCCAAGCGAGGGAGTCAGGTACGAGGTACAGCCGTCAATCGAATATCTTGCCTCGGGAAACAGCACGAACACGGTCTGCAGCTTATCCACACAGTATTTCATGTGGCGGATCAGCTGGAAATCCTGCACGTACTTTCTCTTGCCCAGCACGCCCAGATGGCGCATCAAGGGCTCGGTAAAATCGCGGAACCCCTCCAAGGTCATGACGTTATTGAGCGGAGCGCCGCGCGTTGCGTCCAGCATGACGTTGAAATCCACCATGGACGCGTGATTGATCAGCAAAAGGTAGGGCTTGCCATCAATGCCCTCCATGCCGTGTCGGTCCAGCTTATAAGGACGGTGCTTCAGGTCGGGGATACTGATAATGTGCTTAGCCACGCCCATCAGAAATCCGGGCTTACGCGGTTTCTTTTTGAAATCAAAGCGAGGCGGCTGCTTGGTTTTGCTCATATTTTTGTCCCTCTCTCGTCATAATTCGGTCATACTCTATTTGCAATTATACCCGATTGCATTGCATTTGTCAACTATATATTGATGTTACATTTGTAATTTTTTCGCGCTGTGCTATTGACTTTACTTCCAAAATATGCTAAACTGTTCTGGTATCGTGACAAACGTCTACAATCTGCATCATGGAGAACTTATATGCGAAAACCCAAAGACCAAAATCGCCTTGCAAGAGAACGCATCGTGGCCGCACTGACCGAGCTGATGAGCGAGCAGGACTATGCAAGCATCACCATCACCGAGATCACGCAAAGAGCCGGTGTATCCCGCATGACCTATTATAGAAATTACTCCTCTAAAGAGGATATTTTGCGCAAATTCATGGATGACGTGGGAGAAAAGATCCACACCAAAATCATGGAGCAAAGCGTGCATAAAAATGCATACCAGTACTATTATACCCTGTTTGAAACGCTGGGACAGTATTCCGAGCTGGTTACCGTTGCCATGGACGCAGGCCTGGGCGGCTTGATTCTGGATTGCATTTCGCTCAATATGGATCGCACATATCTGGGAAAGCTGCAAAACATGGACGCTCAGCGGTATCTGCTGCACTACCATGCGGGGGCATTTTTCCACGTATTCATTGAATGGATTCGCGGTGGTATGGTGGAATCCTGTGATCAGATGGCACGCCTGTGCGCTGACGCCACGTCGGGCAAGCTGGAATTTCCGATCTATTCCGAATAAAGCCAAAGGCTATCTCAAACCATGAGATAGCCTTTTTCATTTTACGCCTTTACGGGCAAGATATGCGCGCCCTCGCAATCCTGCACGTAGTATCCGTTGCAATCCAACAGACCAAGCAGCTCCTCGATTCCCACGCTTTGCGTCAAGTCAAAGCTGCGTACCACCGCACCGTTGCAAAGCAGCTGCAAAATATGCGTTTGCGCGTCGTATTGCAGATCGTATTGTCCGCCGTCCACGCCGTCTTTGCCATCCTTGCCCGGCTCTCCTTGCGGACCCGGCACGCCCTGCGGGCCTTGTTCTCCCTGCGGTCCCTGCTCACCCTGTGGGCCGATCTCACCCTGCGGACCACGCTCACCTTGCGGGCCGATCTCACCTTGCGGGCCACGCTCACCCTGTGGGCCGATCTCACCTTGCGGGCCAGCCTCGCCATCCTTACCAATGGTTCCGTTGGCGCCGTCCGCACCGTCACGTCCGTGCAACGATTCCAGCCATTCCTGCTCGCTCCCCACAAAGCCATGCTTGCAGGCGATGCCGTAAGCGCTCAGATAAGCACCCTGCCCGTGGCGCATGGCATCCCCCTTGCCGTGCGTGCGGAGCAGCCACTTGCGGAACGCCGCGCTTTCTGCACGGAACAGCTTGCGAAAGCGATCGGCCTGCGTCTCGTTATGCAGAGCAAAATGCCCGCGTGACAGCAGCCAATAGCTATACATCCGCTCAAAGCTCCCTTGCACGATGGGCTCGCACTCCCCCTGATCCTTTGTGTATTGTACCGCATCCAAGCGCGAGATGCCTAAATATTCGGTTTGTATGATCAGCTCGATCTCGTTGAAATACGCGTAAAGCTCAGAAGCACTCACCCGTCCGGATAAGATATTGCTTGCTTGCGTAATGATTTGTTGTACGGTCAAAAATCCGTCCTCCCTTTGTTTTTTCTCATTATAGCAAACAATTCCGTCCGTGTCGTCCCCCACGGAAGCGCTTTATTCATAGGGATTGATCTCCTGCTTCTTTTCGATCAGCTCCAGCTGCCAGTAATCCTTCCAGTTCTTGTTTTTCGTAACCGTTTCGTGTGCCTTGAAGCGATATTCCCAATCAATGATCGGCACCACGTCGTCGTCATTTCCCTCGGTGTGGCTGTATTCCCGATCGCTGAGCTCTTTTCCGTCCTCATCCACACCCATATCCACCGTATACCGCACGTCCTTGACCAATCCGCTCTCCGGATCCACCTCAACCGTAAAGCCCGTAATCACCACCAAGGGATCGTGCGCGTGCGCCAGACGAATGGCGTATTCAATATCGTTCATGTATCGGATATCCATCGCTTCCTTTGCTTTGACGATCAGATACGAAAAGCCCGGAACGGCGACCGCGGCGAGAATTACCGTAACAGCGATTACTACAATCAATTCAATCAATGAAAATCCCCGATGATCATGCATAATCAATCTCCTACAAAATAAGCCCGACCAAAGTCGGGCTTATGCTTTTTTAATTATTCATTGGTAGGCTTTTTGGCTTTGCGGAATACCAAAAATTTACCGATGATATAGTTGGCTACGATGTTTGCAACCGAGGCCACACCCATAGCCACGATCTCAATGCCTGCGCCGCGGTACTCGGTCAGATCCACGGTCAAAAATTCCATCTGCTCGGGCAAAATCGCGCCCAGAAGCACCACTACGCCAAGATTGAGCAGATACTCAAACAGCACGAACGTGGCAATTCTGCCACCGAAAAACTCGGCCATCTGCACCCAGATATTGGCTGACCGATCCGCATCCTTGAACACAAACGCGCGGTTTGTAAAAAACGCGAACAGCACGGCGCACACCCAGGAGATGACGCTTGCAGCCGTGAACAGCACGATATACGCCGTTCCCTCTTCACTTTCTATTCCAAGAAGCGCCTTGCCCGGCCACAAAATACCAAAGCGTACCACCCAGCTGACCAGCGTGGTCAACACGCCGAACACCAGATACATGACCGCTTCTTTGGTTGTCTTTTTTGCGTTATTTTCCATATAATCCTTAATTATTGATCTGATAGGTCGTGCCCTCACGGGAGTCGATCAACGTCACACCCTTGCCAAGCAGATAATCACGAATACGGTCTGCCTCGGCAAAGTTCTTTGCCTTCTTGGCAGCGGCTCTTTGATCGATCAGGGTCAGAATCTCGGCAACCAGCGGATCCTTCATAGCCTCCTCGCGTGCCAGTCTCTCAGCCTCTTCCTTCTCTGCGCGACGCTTATCGGCTGTCTGCACCAGCTCAAGCGACAGCACGGCATCGAAATCCATGAGCAGCGCGCGCTTGGTGGCGTCGTTGGTCTTGGACTTGAGCACGTCGTAAACCGCGGTGATCGCCAGCGAGGTATTCAGGTCGTTGTCCAGCGCCTTGATAAAGTTGGCCTTGCCTGCAGCGAACGCCTCGGCATCCACCTCGCCCTCGGGCGAGAGCTGCATGACGCGCGCGATCAGCTTTTCGTAAGCGACAACCGCGTTATCAAGGTTTTCCCAAGAGAACACCAGCGACTTGCGGTAGTGAGATTGCAGGCAGAACAGTCTGTATGCAAGCGGATCGTAGCCCTTGCTCTCCAACAAAGATACGGTCAAAAATTCACCCGACGACTTGCTCATCTTGCCGCTGTCGGTATTCAGATGCAGCACGTGGAACCAGTAATTGCACCACTTATGGCCAATGTACGCCTCGCTCTGCGCGATCTCGTTGGTATGGTGCGGGAACGCATTGTCAATACCGCCGCAATGGATGTCCAGATACTCGCCCAGATACTTCATGGAAATGCCCGAGCACTCAATGTGCCAGCCGGGATAACCGATACCCCAGGGGGATTCCCACTTGAGCTCCTGGTCGTCAAACTTGGACTTGGTGAACCAAAGCACGAAGTCTGCCTTGTTCTTTTTATTATCGTCCTTTTCCACGCCCTCGCGAACGCCCTCGGCCAAATCGTCCTCCGAGAAATCGTTGAACACGTAGTACTTCTCCAGCTTGGAGGTGTCAAAATAGATGTTGCCGCCTGCTTCGTACGCATAGCCCTTATCCAGAAGTCCCTGCACAAGATCAATAAATTCCTTGATGCAGCCGGTTGCGGGCTGTACGATATCGGGCATCTTGATGCGCAGCTTTTCGCAATCCGCAAAAAACGCATCGGTATAGTATTGTGCGATCTCCATGACCGTTTTATGCTCGCGCTTTGCGCCCTTGAGCATCTTATCCTCGCCCTCGTCCGCATCACTTGTCAGGTGTCCGACGTCGGTGATGTTCATGACGCGCGTAACGTCATAGCCCACATAGCGCAGATACTTCTCCAGCACGTCCTCCATGATGTAGGTGCGCAGGTTGCCGATGTGCGCATAGTGATATACGGTAGGTCCGCAGGTGTAGATGCTGACCTTGCCCGGCTCGTGAGGCACGAATTCTTCTCTTTTATGCGAAAGTGAGTTATATAAAATCATAGTATAGTACCGTCCTTAGTCCTTATTTCATAGTCTGAATCATGCGTGCAAGTGTGCGAGCTGCGCCAAGCGTGTCGGCTGCCAACTGCTCGCGTGCCTTGTCATACATGGGCAGATGCGAGGTCTTGGTTTCAAAGTCAAGCACGCCCTCGTAGCCCACGGCACAAAGGCCGCGCACAACGTCCTGCCAGTCAATCTCGCCCGTCATGGGCACAAGGTGCGAGTCCTCGCCGCCATTGTCGTGCAGGTGCACGACTGCAAGCGTTGCGCCCAATAGCTCGATCTCATGGGATTGCGCAAGCCCCGCGGTGTGCGCGTGGCCGGTATCCCAGCAGGTGGAAACGCCCAACTTATTGGCAATTGCCTTGATCTCCACGGCACGACATCCGTACAGGTGGTCGTGCTGACTTTCCTTGACGCTTGCCATGTTCTCCACCGCAAGCACCACGCCGCGCTTGGCGGCCAGCTCGCAGAGCGGAGCGAGATAGGCGAGGTTTTCGGCAAACCAATCCTGCTTTGAGGTGTGCCCCGAATGACGCGCGATGGGGTGAATGACCGCCGTGGGAATGCCCATCAAGGCAGCCGCCTCAATGCCCCTTGCCTGCTCGCGCGCAAAGCGCTGCATGGCGGGTTTGTCATCGGGATTTGGCATATAGAAAGGCAGGTGGCAAACAGGCAGCGACACACTCAGCGCGGCAGCGCGCGAGGCGGCGGCATACAGCACGCTTTGCCAAGCGTCATCCAGCAATGCGATATTTTCAAGCGACACGTCAGCAGCCGCAAAGCCGCAATCATGCAGATTCTGCAGCGATGCCGAGAGCGAATAACGGCCATCGGGGCACCAACCGTAAAAACGGGTTGGCACGCAAGGCGTAAAAGGCTTTACATGCATAGCACATCTCCTTTCTGATATTTGATACTTCATCATATTATTATAGCAAATCCCATAGCGTTTGTCAACTGTAAGGAATAAGTCATTGCGAAAGTTTTTGATCACTTCCCCCAACGGACCACCTTCACAGGATGAAAGTTTTTGCCCGCCTTTTTCAAAAGGCGGCGGGGTTCGGGGCAGAGCCCCGCAATACGCCGTTTTTTTGGTTCTTTTTTTGCGGCTACTTGCTCAAAAAAAGAACGGAATGAGTTTCTTCAATGTTACACGTCCTAACCCTTCGCCCGCTTTTTTCTTTGACACCGCTGGCGCAGAAGAAATTGCTTCGCATAGCGAAGCTGCTTAGCAAAAAAGAAACGCCGAGAAAAGTTTCGCGCCTGCGGGCGCGACATGGGGCTCTGCCGGTTGACTTTTGGATGCTGAATTTCGCAGAAATTCAGCATCGGGTGGCGTCACTAACACTCGAATATAAAACAACATTCACACGCCACCATGCCTTTCTGAAAAAGGCGGGCGAAAACTTTCATCCTGTGGGAGTGGCCCGCGCAGGCGGGCGAAAACTTTCATCCCATGAAAAAGCCCGCTGCCACGGCAGCGGGTTTCTTAATCTTTATGATTGTGTCTCATCGCTGGTTGCTCTTTGACAGACCAACCACAATGCTTTCGGGACTGATATAAGCCTCTTCATTCGGCGTACCCGTCTTGGGGTCATAATGATTGCTTTTATCGTTAAACCACTGCTCCTGCTTCTTTTCCTCTTCAACCTTCTTCTTTTTACCGAAAATCTTCTTAAAAATGTTCATCGCGGACCTCCTTGTCATACATTTTTCCTTTTAAACGATATCAGTTCTGCGCAATGTCCATCGTGATCGTGCATTCCATCGAGTTATCACCGGGCAGTACCTCGGAGTGTCCCAATGAACCTTCGTGCGCGTTGTTGTACCAGCACTCCTCTTTCTCTGCCTTTTCTTTCTTTTTGAAAATGCTGAAAAATTTCTTGAAGATATTCATAACGGACCTCCTATGCTCTTTCCTTAATTTCATTTTATCACTCCGCCCTGCGATTGTCAAGACTTTCCCACGAAAAAGCACCCCTGCACTTATGTGCAAGGGTGCGATTTTATATTGCTTTTCTGTAATTCCCAAAAATTACTTCAGAGCAGCCTGTGCAGCAGCCAGTCTTGCGATCGGTACGCGGAAAGGCGAGCAGGAAACGTAGTCCAGGCCAAGGGTATGGCAGAACTCTACGGATGTGGGGCCACCACCGTGCTCACCGCAGATACCGATGTGCAGCTTGGAGTTGTTAGCGCGGCCGTCGGTGCAAGCCATCTTCATCAGCTTACCAACACCGGTCTGGTCCAGCTTAGCAAAGGGATCGTTCTCAAAGATCTTGCTGTCATAGTAAGCGCCCAGGAACTTGCCTGCGTCGTCACGGGAGAAGCCGAAGGTCATCTGAGTCAGGTCATTGGTACCGAAGCAGAAGAAGTCAGCGTTCTGTGCGATCTCGTCAGCGGTCAGGCATGCACGAGGAATCTCGATCATGGTACCAACCTCATACTTCAGCTCTACGCCTGCAGCTGCGATTTCAGCATCAGCAGTTGCTACAACTACGTTCTTAACGTACTTGAGCTCCTTAACTTCGCCTACCAGAGGAATCATGATCTCGGGAACCATGTTCCACTCGGGATGGTTCTTCTGAACGTTGATTGCTGCGCGGATAACAGCCTTGGTCTGCATTCTTGCAATCTCAGGATAGGTTACAGCCAGACGGCAGCCACGGTGACCCATCATGGGGTTGAACTCGTGCAGGCCCTGAATAATAGCCTTGATCTGTTCAACGGTCTTGCCCTGTGCGTTAGCGAGCAGTGCGATCTCTTCCTCAGTGGTGGGAACGAACTCGTGCAGAGGGGGATCCAGGAAACGAATGCAAACGGGAGTGCCTTCAAGAGCCTCGTAGATCTTCTCGAAGTCGCCCTGCTGATAAGGCAGAATCTTCTCAAGTGCTACTTCGCGCTCTTCACCGGTGTCGGAGCAGCTCATCTCACGGAAAGCAGCAATTCTGTCTGCCTCGAAGAACATGTGCTCGGTACGGCAAAGACCGATACCCTCAGCGCCCAGCTCGCGAGCCTTCTTAGCGTCTGCGGGAGTATCAGCGTTGGTTCTTACCTTCAGGGTGCGGAACTTGTCAGCCCAGCCCATGATGGTGCCGAAGTTGCCGGAGATCTCAGCGTCAACGGTGGGAATGATACCGTCGTAGATCTTACCGGTGGAACCGTCGATAGAAATATAGTCGCCCTCAACGTAGGTCTTGCCTGCGAGAGTGAACTTCTTGTTTTCCTCGTCCATAGCGATTTCGCCACAGCCGGAAACGCAGCACTTACCCATACCACGTGCAACAACTGCTGCGTGAGAGGTCATACCGCCGCGAACGGTCAGGATACCCTGGGATGCCTTCATACCGGTGATATCCTCGGGAGAGGTCTCCAGACGAACCAGAACAACCTTCTTGCCGGCAGCATGCCAAGCCTCAGCGTCCTCTGCAGAGAAGACAACCTGACCGCAAGCAGCACCGGGAGAAGCGCCCAGACCCTTACCAACAGGGTTAGCAGCCTTCAGAGCCTTAGCGTCGAACTGGGGATGGAGCAGAGTGTCGAGGTTTCTGGGGTCGATCATCAGAACAGCCTCAGCCTCGGTCTTGTGACCCTCGGCTACCAGATCAACTGCGATCTGCAGAGCTGCGGGAGCAGTTCTCTTACCGTTACGGGTCTGGAGCATGTAGAGCTTGCCGTGCTCAACGGTGAACTCCATGTCCTGCATATCGTGATAGTGGTTCTCGAGAATCTCGCAAACCTTAACGAACTGAGCGTATGCCTCGGGGAACTTCTCAGCCATCTGAGCGATGGGCATGGGAGTACGAACACCTGCAACTACGTCCTCGCCCTGAGCGTTGGTCAGGAACTCACCCATGAGCTTCTTCTCACCGGTGGAGGGGTCACGGGTAAATGCAACGCCGGTACCACAGTCATCACCCATGTTACCGAATGCCATTGCCTGTACGTTTACTGCAGTACCCCAAGAATAGGGAATGTCGTTGTCACGTCTGTAAACGTTTGCACGGGGGTTGTCCCAAGAACGGAATACTGCCTTAACAGCACCCATGAGCTGTTCCTTGGGGTCGGAGGGGAAGTCGGTGCCGATCTTAGCCTTGTACTCAGCCTTGAACTGGTTAGCCAGCTCCTTGAGATCTTCAGCGGTCAGCTCAACGTCGAGCTTAACACCCTTCTCTTCCTTCATCTTGTCGATCAATTCCTCGAAGTACTTCTTGCCGACTTCCATAACGACGTCGGAGTACATCTGGATAAATCTTCTGTAGCAGTCATAAGCCCAACGAGCGTTGCCCGACTTCTGAGCCATAACTTCAACAACCTGCTCGTTCAGACCCAGGTTCAGAATGGTGTCCATCATACCGGGCATGGATGCGCGTGCGCCGGAACGAACGGAAACCAGCAGAGGATTCTCAAGATCGCCGAACTTCTTGCCGGTAACTTCTTCCATCTTTACGATGTACTCGTTGATCTCAGCCATGATTTCGGGGTTGATCTGTCTGCCGTCCTCGTAGTACTGGGTGCAAGCCTCGGTGGTGATAGTGAAGCCCTGGGGTACGGGAAGACCGATGTTGGTCATCTCTGCAAGGTTCGCGCCCTTACCGCCCAGCAGCTCACGCATGCTTGCGTTGCCTTCTGTAAACAGGTAGCAATACTTCTTTGCCATGTAGGTAATACCTCCATATAATAAAAATTTTTATAAACGTAGCTTTTGGCCGCAAAAAAGCTATACCGGAACGGTTAACCCTTTTACGGCATTGTTCATTATAACATAATTCCCCATTTCGGACAAGTTCTTTCAAATATTTATTCCTCCCTCATTTGTAAACTTTTTTTGAACGCGGGCACAATGCACAAAAAACCTTTGACAGGGACGTTTTTTTCGTTTATAATATAGTGCGATATGATAAGAAGAAGGCGAGGGAGTTTTTCTCTCGCTTTATGGTCATTTGCGCAAAAGAGGTATTTATGAGCAACATTTTTGATATTTTCAAGAAAATTGAGCAGGAAAAGACGACTTCCGGGCCGATTTCATACATCATCGTAGGGTTGGGCAACCCCGGCAAGGACTACGAGCTGACGCGTCACAACGCAGGCTTTTTGTGCATAGATTACGTCGCAGCCAAGTGTGGCGCGCAGATCAATCGTGCCAAGTTTTCGGCGCTGGTTGGTGAGGCGACGATTGGCGGCGTGCGCTGCCTTTTGGTCAAGCCGCAGACGTTTATGAACCTGTCCGGCAGAGCGGTGCTGGAGGCATCGGATTTTTACAAGATCCCGCCCGAGCGGATTTTGGTATTATCGGACGACGTAAATCTGGACGTGGGACGCATGCGTTTGCGCGCCAAGGGCTCTGCGGGCGGTCAGAAGGGACTGGAGAATATTATTCTGAGACTGGGCTCGGAGGATTTCCCGAGGCTGAGAATGGGTGTAGGCAAAAAGCCGCATCCGGATTATGACATGAAGGACTGGGTACTGTCGGAGTTTGGCAAGCAAGATCAGAAGATGCTGTTTTCTTGCTTTGAAACGGCGTACGAGGGCATCGTCAAGCTGCTGAACGGTAAATTCGAGGACGCCCAGATGCAGTGCAACAGCCACGTTTATAAGGAGTAACACGCTTTCTTGCGAAAGCTTTGCGCCACCTTCCCCAAAACGGCTCACCCCCACATGATGAAAGTTTTTGCGTCGCTTTTTTCAGAAAAGGATGGTGGCGTGTGAATGTCTTTATACTTTCGAGTGTAAGTGACGCCACCCGATGCTGAATTTCTGCGAAATTCAGCATCCAAAAGTCAACCAGCGGTGCCCTCGTCGCGCCCGCAGGCGCGAAAACATTCTCGGCGTTTCTTCTTTGCCAAGCTTTCTGCTTTGCGCCCGAGGTGTCAAAGAAGAAAGCGGGTAAAAAATTAGGACGTGTAACATTGAGAAAGTTCTTTCCGTTCTTTCTTTGGAGCAGTAGGCCAAAGAAAGAACCAAAGAAAGGCCGTAAAAGAGATTTCGCCTCTGCGGAGGCGACGAGGGCTCTGCCCTCGACCTGCGAGCCTTTGAAAAGGCTCGACCCAAACTTCATGAGTGACACTTTACCGAACCGAAACTTAACCACAGACATAGATATAAGGAACTTATATGAATTTACTTACCGATGCCATTCGTCAGGATGGCGAATACGAGCAGCTGCTCGCTGCCGTCAAGCGCGGCTTCCGTGATAAGCCTCTCCCCTTGCTCGCCAACGGCCTTTGCGAGGGCGCTTCCGATGCTTTTATCACTTCCCTTTTGCAGGATGTCGCCTCCCTTACTCCCTCTCCCGCGCTCATCGTTTGCGCCGAGGAAAAGGAGTGCTTGCGCGTCAAGGATATGCTGGCCCTTTTCGGCATTACCGCCGCCTTTTATCCCGTGCGCGACCTTACCTTTTATAACATCTCCGCCTCGCATGAATACGAGCACGAGCGCATTCGCGTGCTCTCGGGTATTCTTTCGGGGGCTTTTGACGCGGTCATTACCACCCCCGATGCCATGCTGGGCTACACCATTCCCGCAGCGCGTCTGCAGGACGCTACCCTGACGCTGGATTTTGATACCCATATCGAGCCCGACGACCTCTGCCACCGTTTGATCGGGGCGGGCTACGCGCGCGTAGACATGGTGGACAGCGCAGGTCAGTTTGCACGCCGCGGCGGCATTGTGGACGTCTATCCCCCCATGGGTACGTTTGTCGATGAGGACGGAAAGGAGATCGGCGGCGCACACCCCTTGCGCATTGAAATGTTTGACGACGAGATCGACCGTATGGTCTTTTTCGACATTGACACCCAGCGCACCGTGGCTGCCATCACCTCTGCCACTATTCCTCCCGCGCGCGAAATTCTGTGCGACGAGGGAGCTCGCAAGGCTCTGGCCAAGGCGATCAAGGACCGCCTGCGCGCCTGCCGCGACGACGATGCACGCCAGACGCTCTCTGCCGAGCTTGCCGCGCTTGGCACGGGTGAGAGCGACGGTGCGGCTGAGCTCCATTTCATTGACAAATACATTTCCCTGATTTATCCCGCGCGCGCCTCGCTGGTCGATTACTTTGACCGCAAGCCGCTGATCTTAGTACGCTCCACCACCGCGGTCAGCGATCGCCTCAAGGCTGCCGTGTGGCAGATGAATCAAACCGTAACCGAGCTTTTGGAGTCCGGCACGATTTCCTCCACTTACGCGGAATACCACAAGCCGCAGGTGGAATTTGAGCGTTTTCTGGATGCCGGCGTCACCGTGCACGTGGATTCCCTTTCCTACGGCATGTCCGGCAAGCGTCTTGGCGGCATTTTCGGCTTCCGAACGCGCCACATGGTATCCTATGCCGAGAACTTCACGTTGCTTTGCGAGGACCTGACCGGATACATGCGCGGCGGATACCGCACGGCGGTCATGACCGAGAACGAGACTGCTGCCAAAAACCTTGCCGATCTGCTTACCGAGCACGGCTTTGACGTGGCGGTGGAGTCTGCCAAGCATCCGCTCTCGGCAGCCGACCTCAAAAAGGATGAGATTACCATCGTATGGCGCAGCTTCCTGTTCGGCTACGAGCTGATCACGCCCCGTATCGCGCTTCTCTCCACCAATCCGGACGGCAAGACCGCCACGCTCTCGGTGCAATCCAAGCCAGCACGCAGAAAAAAGCAGCGCGAGGGCACGGCTGCCATTCTCTCTTATGCCGATTTGACCGAAGGCGACTACGTGGTGCACGAGACCTACGGTATCGGTATTTACACAGGCATTGAAACGCTGAGCACCTCGGGTGCCAAGCGCGACTATATCGGTATCAAATACGCAGGTGCCGACAAACTCTACATTCCCGTGGAAAAGCTGGACATGGTGTCCAAGTACATCGGTGCACGCGCCGACGACGGCACGGTCAAACTCTCCAAATTCGGCACGGACGGCTGGCAAAAATCCAAGGCGCGCGCCAAAGCAGCCGTCAAGGATATGGCCAAGGAGCTCATCCAGCTCTACGCCAAGCGTATGCGCGTCAAGGGCCATGCCTTCCCGCCCGACGAGGATTTCCAGCGCGACTTCGAGGCAGCCTTTGCTTACAACGAAACAGAAAGCCAGCTGGACGCGACCGAGGACATCAAGCGCGACATGGAAAAGGCAGTTCCCATGGATCGCCTTTTGTGCGGCGACGTGGGCTACGGCAAGACCGAGGTTGCCTTCCGCGCGGCTTACAAGGCCATTATGGGCGGCAAGCAGGTGGCCATTTTGGTGCCCACCACCATTCTCGCCCTGCAGCATTTCCAAACCGCCACCGCGCGCATGCGCGCCTTTGGCGTCAACATCGACATGGTTTCCCGTTTCCGCACACCCAAGCAGCAGGAGCAGATTCTGCGCAGGCTTGAGCGCGGCGATCTTGATATGATCATCGGCACGCACCGCCTCTTGGGCAAGGACGTGAAATTCAAGGATCTCGGGCTTCTGATCGTGGACGAGGAGCAGCGATTCGGCGTTGCCCAAAAAGAAAAGCTCAAGCAGCTTGCGGGCAACATTGACGTGCTCTCGCTCTCGGCAACCCCCATTCCCCGTACGCTCAACATGGCCATGGGCGGCATTCGCGATATCTCAATTCTCGATCAGGCCCCCGGCAACCGCCTGCCCGTGCAGACCTACGTGCTGGAGCACGATCCGCTGATCGTGCTGGAGGCCATCCGCAAGGAGCTGCGCCGCGGCGGTCAGGTATTTTACCTGCACAACTTTGTGGAAAGCATCGACGGCGTGGCGGCAGACCTTGCAAAGCAGATTCCCGACGCGCGCATTACGGTCGCGCACGGCAAGATGGACAAGGACTCCTTGGAGGACATCTGGGAAAAGATGATCCGCGGAGAGATCGACATTCTGGTCTGCACCACCATCATTGAGACGGGCGTGGACGTGCCCAACGCAAACACGCTGATCGTGGACAACGCGCACAGACTGGGCCTTTCCCAACTGCATCAGTTGCGCGGACGCATCGGCCGCAGCGCGCGCCGCGCGTATGCATACTTCACCTATCCCGTCAACCGCGCACTTCCCGAGATCGCGCAAAAGCGTCTGGAGGCCATCCGCGATTACGCCGAATTTGGTGCGGGCTTCAAGATCGCCTTGCGTGACATGGAGATCCGCGGAGCGGGCAACCTTCTTGGCGCAGAGCAGCACGGACATCTGGACGCGGTGGGCTACGATATGTATATCAAGCTGCTCAAGAGCGCAGTGCTGGAGGAAAAGGGCGAGGTGCCCGAGCAAAAGCCGGAATGCACCGTCTCGCTTGACTACGACGCTTACCTGCCCGACACCTACGTGCGCTACCCCGGTCAGCGCATGGCACTCTACAAGCGGATTGCGCTGATTGAGACCGAATACGACCGCGACGACATTGCCGACGAGCTGCTTGACCGCTACGGAGATCTGCCCGTGCAGGCCGAAAACCTGCTTTACGTGGCGCTCATCCGTGCCGAGGGTGCCGCCTGCAACATTCGTCAGATCCGTCAGGACGGCAACACGGTCGCCATTTATCCGGACAAATTCCGCTACGAGATCTGGGCCGACCTTTCGCGTATGCTGGGCGGCAGACTCAAAATGGTGCTCTCGGGTGAGGCGCATCTGGTTTTGCGACTCAAGGAAAAGGAAAACGCGTTGCGTCTTATTCATAAAATGTTTGTAAAATATACGGAACTCAGCAAACAATGCGACGAGTGAACGTGATATAATGTAATTATCATAAAGAAAAAGGAATCACCAATATGAAACAGTGCACAATCAAATTGCTGCTGCTTGCGCTGATTTGCGCGCTCTGCCTTCCCTTGCTGGCAGGCTGCTCGGGCAAAAACGGCAAGACGCTGATGTCAATTGAGGATACGACTCTTTCGGTCAATACCTATCAGCTGCTGCTCTCCCGCATGAAGGGCACGCTGGCAAAATACCAGTACAACGTGGACAGCGACACCTTCTGGTCCACCGTGGTGGATATGGAAAACACCACCTACGACCAATATTTTCGTGCCACCATTCTGGAAAACGCCAAGACATACGTAATCGGCACTTACCTTTTTGACGAGGTATACGGTCTGACGCTCTCCAAGGAGGCTGTGGACGCCATTGACGCCGAGCTGACCGAGTTTGTGGAATACGACGGCGACGGCTCCAAGACCGCCTTCAATCAGATCCTTGCCGAATACGGCGTCAACTACGATATCCTGCGCGAGACCTACATCATGGAGGCCAAGATCGACGCACTTAAGGTACACTTGTACGGCCAGGGCGGCTCCAAGATCGCAGACCCTGCCAAGGAGGAATACTGCCAGGCAAATTTCGTGAGATTCAAGCAGGTATTCCTTGCCTCCTACTACTACGTTTGCGAGACCGATGAGAACGGCGACGATATCTACTACACCGAAAACACGCTGGGCAACCAGGTGATCTGCTACGATACGGTCAACGGCAAGACCAAGACCGACAAAAACGGCGAGGTCATCAAGGACGAACAGGGCTACGACGTTTACTTTACCGAGGACGGCAAGATTGCTTACGACAAGGAAAACGGCACCACCGCCTTTGTGCTGAACAAGGACGGCGAGCCCGTGGTGGGTGACTACACCAAGGAGGAGCTTGCCGAGATCAAGAAAGAGGCAAACACCGTGCTTGACAAAGTTCCCGAGGGCGAATTCGAGGCCTTTGAGATCTTTATGGAGCAGCGCGGCGAGGACGAGGACGCGCAGGCTTATCAAAACGGCTACTACCTCCACGCCGATCCCGCCAACTACGCTTCCTACCCTTATCTGGAAAGCATTGTGGAAAAGCTGCTTGAGCTTGAGGTTGGCCAGACCGCTCTGGTGGAATCCGATTATGGCTACCACGTCATCATGAAATATCCCGTTGACAAGGGCGCTTGGGCGGATGAGGACAACAAGGACTGGTTTGAAGGCTTCGAGGAAGGCTTGGTGGACGATCTGTTCATGACGCTGTGCGATCAGTACGTGGATCAGGTCGTGGTGGACGAGGAAGTGCTTGCCACCGTACCCTCCATGAAGCAGATCGGCGTCAACTTCTACTACTGATCCCATCTGATCCGGAGGTTATTATGAAGTATTGCAAAATTGCTTTTTTACTGCTCTGTCTTGCCCTTATGCTGACGCTGGCGGCATGTAACACCCCCGATACCCCACCAGAGATCACAACCGACGAGCAAAACACCCCTGCCCCCGAGGCGGACGCCAATGCTCTTGAAAATTATACCGTTTACGTTTCTGCCGACGCCTGTGTATGGGAGCGCAAATGTGCCGAGGCGCTGATCCGGAACTTGACGCAAAAGGCAGGCATGACGCTCACGCTCAACCGCGACGCATCCGCGCGCACTGAGTGCGAAATCATCGTGGGCGCGTCCTCCATGGACGACGCGCAAAAGACGCTGTTTGATTTTGACGTCATCGGCTACAACGGCTACGCCGTCAAGCGCGACGGCACAAAGCTTTTGCTGGCCGCCAATATTGAAAACGGCATGCTGGAGGCAGTCACCTACGCTTGCGAAAACGCGATCGCAGACGGTAAGTTGGCCTCTGAATGCAGCTTTACGCAGCCCGAGAACATCACGCTTGTGACCCCCGATCCGGATAAGCACATTAACGTGACAATCGAAGCCGACACCGGATACGACATCTATCAGCTGCCCTCGGTTCTCAACTCCGGCTACCGCTACGGTGCGTCCATCATAGTCAACGGCGACGGCACCATGGATGCTTGGTTTGCCACCACCGGCTGCGGCACGGAGCAATGGGACTGGATCTCCTGGAAGCATTCCGAGGACGGTGGCAAGACCTGGAGCGAGGAAAAATGCGTGCTGCAGCCCACTCCCGACAGCTACGACCACTACTCCTGCTGCGACCCC
>JAZNYL010000103.1:0-8590 GCA_045594445.1 Eubacteriales bacterium | reverse complement strand
CGACTTGCACGAGAATAGGAACACATCACTTCACTTTGCGTAAGGGCGCAAAACATCACTGTGGCGTAAGGCACAACATCACTTTGGCGAAGCCAAAACTTAACTAAAAGAGAGTTGCAATTTTGTTTTGGCTATCTTTGTATGCACCAGACCCAACGATTTCAGTGGGGCAGGATGCGTTGAGCACAGCTCAACTCTGACGGTAATGTTTACTGTGTTTACACAGTAAACTTACCCAAGTTTGCGAGCTTGCGAGAACTTTGCGTTAATACAGGGAGTCGTTGGTTCAAGTCCAACAGGGGGAGCCAGGAACAAAAAGAGCAGATGCAGAGCATCTGCTCTTTTTGTTCCTATTTCTACTGTAATATACGCAGAACCACAACTGATCTGCCTGCAGATCAGTTTAGGGTTTGCGTTGAACTACTTGCAAGTCCGTACATACCTTCAACGCAAACCCATGGTTCCTTAAGTCCAACAGGGGGAGCCAGAAAAAAGCACTTGCAATCGCAAGTGCTTTTTTCAACGAAATTTGCCCTTCGGGCAAGTGAAATAGCTACGCTGTGAAATATTTGCTGCACAAATGTGAAATGTTCGCTGCGCGAACGTGGGCGAATTTCATTTCATATCGAACGAAGTGAGATATTTCACAATGTGCGATAGCACATTATTTCACATTCGGCAACGCCGAATATTTCACTAAATTCAAGAGTTGCAATTTTGTACTATGAGCCAAAAAGAGAACCCGAGGCAATCGCCTCGGGTTCTTCTTTTTGTTCCCCCTATCGGTCTTCGACCGATGACACCCTACGCTTAACAGTCAGCAGCACCAACGGTGCGGCTGACCGCATCGCTCGCGGTTGCGCAAATGCATAAGGATGCATTTGCGCAATGCGGACGTTTAGTCCGCAAGCGATCGATGACGATTTGAGCAGCAGAGCTGCTCAAATAAGTTGATACAGGGTGTCATACTATATTGATACTCATCCGAATTCCATCCCGCTAACCCCCACCCACACCCCCGACCACTATCGTGGTCACCCCCTCGCCTACCCCCGAGGGGGATTATTTATTGACAACGAAGCACCGATAAGGGCGCTATAATAATAAAAGGGTGAAAGTAATTACCGAACGATACGCAGCTCCCCTCCAATTAACATATACCCTAAAGATTCGGCCAATTTTCTTGATGGCATATTGTCAACCTGACATGCCCAAAGAGCAATCTTATTATTTGAAAGAATATTTTGCGTTGCGGCAGAAGCAGTCATTTTCCCGTATCCTTTTCCTCTATGCTGAGAACGTGAAAAAACTTGCATTGAGCAGGTATTTTCAAACACGTCACGATTTGGTTTATAGTAGCTGCAGCTAACCATTTTATCTTGTTCCGTGATGCAATACATAGTGTCATCGAAACTCTCATCAAGAATGAATCTTTCATCTCCGCGTACGATTTTCTCCACTAAATCTATACTATGTGGTGTGAAAGTGTCGCTCACACAAACGTAGTCCAGCATATGTACACAATTGTAATGGATATCTTGCAAAAACTCTTCGCTTGGTTCCAATAAAAATTCGCAAGAATTATAGCCCAGTAAATCAAGTATCTCGCAATAAAAATTGGGTGAACAAAGTTTTTCAATAATATCGTTTGTGTGAACGTGTTCTTGGATTATTGGCATGTGTTTTTCTTGAACGGAGATAAAGGTCCTTTCGGCAGAGTGAATGATTCTGAAAATCTCGTTTCCTTTTGATTGTGTTATGACTGTTTGGAATGCCGGGACATAAACTTTGGCACGTTCATAAAGCGAGTTGGTCGCAAATTGATCGATTTCATTTGAATAATTTCGTGTTACTGATTTCATAATTTCTTCTCCTCAATGAAATAAAAAATGACGCCGATGAAATCAGCGTCAACAATTTATCCTCATTTGAGTTGAAACGGCAGTGGACAAGTGTTATGCGATTTCATCGAAATATTAGCTTTCATTTTGTCCACCTCCTTTCGGAAATACTGTTACACGGTTATTATACTATAGATCCTTTCCCAAGTCAATAAGCTGATAGTTTACTTCAACCCCAGGTTGAAGAATTTAAACCAATGACTTATTGTGCAAGGGGAAGAGATGTGATATAATGAACACAAAGAAAGGAGAGGGTGATATGGAAAACGTAAATATAGTTTTAGCAGCGAATATTCTGAAATACAGAAAGAAAAAGGGGCTTAGCCAAGAAGAGCTTGCAAACAAATTAGGTGTCACTTTTCAAGCGGTTTCGAAATGGGAAAACGCAAAGGCTGCGCCGGATATTGCATTCTTGCCCGTCATGGCTGAGATTTTCGGTTGCTACATTGACGAGCTCTTCTCCAGAGAGGTCAAAACCGAGATTCACTACGACCATTGCGCACAGTTTCCTTGGCCCGACGATAATACGATACGCATTTTTCAAACCGTGGGCAAGAAAATTCTGAAATCGCAGCAAGGAAATGCTTGCATAGAGGTGTCCTTCCCGCGAAATTGCAATGAAACGACCAGGCAATATTTCAAGGTTGAGGTTTTTGGAAATCTTGTGTCCGACGGTAGCATCAACGGCGACGTGGTTTGCCACGGACATATCCATTGCCATGAAATCAACGGTGACGTTTGCTCGCAGAGTTCTATTACTGCATATGAGATCAACAGCCACGGACGCATTGCTTGCAGTGAAATAAAAGACGCAAAATGCATTGAAAAACCCTGATTTTATGATATAATAGAATCACAAAACGCTGCAGAGTAAGGAGTTTGTCATGTATAAATCCAAAATGATGATTGTGATGCGTCGGGATCTCAAGATGCGCAAGGGAAAGATCGCTGCACAGGCGGGGCATGCTTGCATTGATGCCGTGCTGATGGCACTATGCAAGGAAGGCCGCATGAATGATTTCGAAATGACTGCGGATGGCCTTGCTCTGAAGCAGAGCGACAAGGCAAGCACGCCGCTGACCGATTGGTTTTCGTACGGCTGCGCGAAGGTATGCGTGTACGTGGACGGCGAGGACGCGCTTTTGGAGATCGCCAAGAAAGCAGAGGAACGCGGGATCATTGCAGCCGTAATTACGGATGCGGGCATGACGGAATTCCACGGCCAGCCTACCAAGACCTGTCTGGCACTCGAGCCGCTGCCTGCCGATATTGCCGATGAGTTGACGGGAGCATTGCCTCTGTATTGATCAGATATATTGCTGTAACAAAAGAAGAGCCCGCGGCATTGCCGCGGGCAATTTTTGCATTTTGGTGGCAAAAGCGTGAGCGTTTTTTGAACTTTGGGGTGTAACTATTGACTTTTGGGCCGCATGGGTGTATGATAATGGAGTATGGTTTTATTATTGACGAAAGAGAGAGAATTCATGAGCAAGTATATGAGAGTTGCGCTGCTTTGCGGCGCGATGGCGGCATGCATGCTGCTTTGCTCCTGCGGCCAATTTGGCGGCGGACGCGAGCAGATTGATAACGTGCTGGATAAGATTTACGGAACCAACGCACCGGAGACTTTTGCGCCCACGACGACTATGCCCGAGCAGACCACGACGGGCACGCAGCAAGAGGAGCCCGTTGAGCGTTATGATTATTTTGCAGGCGATATGGCGCAGTTTGTAACGCTGGATCAGAGTCTGTATGCATCCTTGAGCGCTAACGTGGGCAGCGACTACGTGCTGACCGACGAGGTATTTGACGCGCAGATCAAGGCCATGCTGTATCAGTATGCAACGCCCACCAACGGCACCGAAAAGGTGACCGATCAGCCGATCCGCTTGGGCGACAAGGCGTACATTTATTACCGCGGCGAGGTGGATGGCGTGGAATTTGCGGGCGGCTCGAATATGAGCGATGCTTCTCCGTACGGATTGGGCATCGGTTCGGGCAGCTTCATTCCCGGCTTTGAAGAGGGACTGATCGGCGTCGTACCTGCCGAAACCAGCAAGGATAACCCCTATCCCGTGCACGTGACCTTCCCCGAGAACTACAAAGAGGATCTTGCAGGCAAGGACGCGATCTTTTACGTGGTGGTTGAGTACGTGGTGCAGCACGAAATTCCCGAGCTGACCGATGAGTTTGTTTCAGAGACACTGGAATACAAGCCCGAATACGATCTTCCCGACGTGGAAGGGGCACTTGCCGAGGACTATCTGCGCGTTATGCGCGAGGGCATGGAGCAGAATTTGGCCGAGTCTGCAAAGTCTGCTGCTTACAGCATGGTGATGCAGGATTTGATCGGGAAGCTGAACTTTACTGCGTATCCCGAGGGCGAGGTGGAATTCTACTACGCGTACTATATGGATGAATTTGAATATTACTACTCCTACTACAGCTACATGTACGGCTACGAGTCGATGGACGAGTTTGCCGTGGATTACATGGGGCTTGAAAAGGGTGCTGACTGGAAGGTAGAGCTGACCAAGCAATGCAGGAGCATGGTGCAGCAGAGCATTCTGATCCACGCTATTGCCGAGAACGAGGGCTTGGAGGAGATCACCGACGAAGAATTTGCGGCAGAGCTTGATTATCTGGTAGAGTATTACGAGGGCAAGTATACCGCCGAATATATCCGCGAGAACGTAGGAGATGCTGCCATCAAGGACAACGCCCTGTTTGCCAAGGTGCAGGATTTCATCCTGGAGAGAACGAATATTACCTATAATTGATAGAAAAAAAGGCAGCCCGATCGGGCTGTCTTTTTTATTTGGAAAGCTCGCGGAAGCTTTGAATTCTGTGGAAGGTGGAATAATTGGTGTCATGGTAGCTGCGTGCGCCGCCCGTGGCAGTTCTGCAAAGGAATATGATGTCCTCGCCCTCTATCTCAAAATCTGCGTATTGAAAGCCGAAAAGGGCGATGTCGCGATCGCGGTAGTCGATCAGGTCGGTCACGACCTCCCAAGCATGCAGATCGCGCGAGCGCATCAGCGAGAGCAAATTCCTCGCACTCGGCAGCTCCTGCGAGTAAATCCGCGTGGCAACCGTGTAGTAATATCCCGTCCGCTCGTCGCGCTTGATCATGAATTTGGAATAGTTGGCGGGGAAGGGCATCAGACGCGAAAAGCGCAGGGGCGCGTCGGGGTTGGCTGTATCCACCTCGTAAACAAGGGCGGTGTGGAATTTGCCAAAGCGCATGACGTCCAGCAGCTTGCCATCGGGGGAGACGACGGGCGTTCCTTCAATGGTCATGGTGTTTTTTGGTAGATTTTGCAGCTCGGGCACAAAGTGATCAAATGGCACGGGCTCTGAAAAATGCCAGCTTTCGGGGCGCAGCAGATCGTCGTTCTCGTCACAGGACATGACCATTGCCGCATGTCCGTATGCTTGGTTGTGCCAAGTGCCCCATTCCAGCGTACCGTAAAGTCTACCGTTATGATATATGAGATTTTGCGGATTTTTGTGCACGCCCGAGTTGCCGTTTTTGCCGTTTGATCCGCGCAACAGGCACACGGGGGCAGAGAAGGTCTTGCCGCCGTCGGTGGATTTGCCGATCAGCAGATCGCCGTACTCGGTGGAAACGGCTAGCATGTAAAGCTCGCCCTTGTGGATAAAGAGCTTTCCCCAGAAGCAGGGCATCAGCTCGCTTAAGTAGTGCCAGCTTTGCCCGTCGTCGTCCGAACGGAAGATCAGCGTCAGATTTTGCGGATGCTCGCCTGCGAACAGATCCATGGATGCAAGCAAAAAGCCATCGGGATGGCGAACGAGTGAGGGCGAGCAAAGATATCTCCCCGAAAAAGCGTACGTCTGGTCGTCCGGGTGCAGGTAATTGACCACGGTTCCCACCGTTTCTGCGCATCGAGCCAGGCGCACGCGGCTTTTCTTTTGCCCCGATGCGACGAAAAATTCGTAGTCGGAATCGGTGCACAAGCCGTCAAGCTCGCAAAAGTGAGCGCAAGTCTCGCCCCAAAGGGTAAAGTCGGAGTCATGGCGTTTTCTGTAGTATACGGAATAGGTCACGTCTTCTCCCAACCACGCAAAGCGGATGTTGTTCTTGCCCGGTGCCACGCGGCAGATATAAATATCCCCCACATCTGTCAAAAACGGACGGTAAGGGTGATAGCTCCAGGTGTTCAGTCCTTGCATTTTGTGACCTCCTTTACATTGTTTTCTGCATTCATTTTATTACTTTTACACGCTCTTGTCAAGATAAAAGGCAATACCAAACCGTCAAGGAATGATATTGCCTTTTTTGTTTCGGTTTTGTTATGCCGCTTCCTGCCTTGGCCTTTGTGCCGCGCTGAGCATATTCTCAATAAAAATCCCGTAGCCCGTGGTGGGATCACCGATCAGCACGTGCGTGACCGCACCGATCAGCTTGCCGTTCTGGATGATGGGGCTGCCCGACATGCCCTGCACGATGCCGCCCGTCTTTTCGATCAGCTTGGGATCGGTGATCTTGACCGTAAAGCACTTGGAGCCTGTGGCGGTCTTATCAATGTCCGAGATGCGGATGGAATAGCGGCAGGGCTTGCCGCCGTCCACCGTGCACAGGATAAAGGCCTCGCCCTCGCGTACCTCGGAGGCTTTGGCGATGGGTAGGGGAGAGTTTTCGGTCGCGGGAGCTTTTGCAAAGATGCCGAACACACCGCAATCGGTGTTCTGAATCAGCGTGCCTGTCTTGGCCGTGCCAAAGTAGCCCTTGAGCTCGCCCGGCTTGCCCGAAACGCCCTTTTGCACGCCGCTGATGGTCACACCCGAGACCACGCCGCGCGTCATGCTGACCAAGGCACCGCTTTCCGTGTCGCAAATGCCGTGTCCAAGGCCGCCGAATTCGCCCGTTTCGGGATCAATAAAGGTGACTGTTCCAATGCCCGCACCGCTGTCGCGTACCCAAAGGCCGGTTTTATAGCGATTTTCGGAAAGCGAGAGGGCCGGAGTGAGTGTGGTGGAGTAGGATTTTCCACCGCGTGTATACGTCAAGGAGAGCGGCGTTGCACCTGCGCCCTCTATCATGCTGCCGAATTGCGCGGCGTCTGCGATCTGCTTGCCGCCAAGCGAGGTGATCACGTCACGCTCGCGCAAGCCCGCAGCGTATGCGGGGTTGACCTGCCCGCCCTCGGCGTCCACGTCGCAAAACCCGACCACCAGCACGCCCTCGGTGGAGAACTTGACGCCAAACGGCATGCCGCCCGGAATCAGCCTCACGCCATTTGCGGGGGCGGCCGACGCGCCAATGACGGGCAGCGGCAGGCCGAGCGCGCCCAGCACGCAGACCAGCGCAATGGCCGCGAGCGCAAAGCGTGCGATTTGTTTACATTTGATTTTCATGAAAGTTTTCGTCCTTTGTATTGTGAATGTGGAATCGTTCCGTTTTTATCATGCCCAAAGACGTGCCAATCATGCCTTCTAAATTATTGAACGCATGTTGACAAATTGAATTTTTATGATAAAATTAGTTTGAACGGCAGAAACTATTTTCATGCCGAAGAATTCTGACTTGGGAGGGACAGACCGTGGTAAAGGTGGCAAAAAAATCCATAGAGCTTGATGCCGTGGCGCGCGCGGACGCCATGCGCTTTGCCGAGGTTTGTCTGTCGTACGTCTCGCGCGGCGTACATCTGGAGGATGGCATCGGCACCTTGGCGGAAAAGCGCATGCATGCGATTTTGAAAAATTTCGTGTGCCCCGATCTCTCCTGCCACGAGATTCCCGTGCTGCAAACCTTGCAAGAGGATCGCCGCGAGGCGGCAACCAACAAAAAAAGCACGCGCTATGTGGCAGACGTGCTGCGCGGCAGCAATATCTGGGAGATCCAGACGGGCAGCTTTTATCCCTTGCGCGAAAAGATTGCGTGGTATATGCAGCATACGCCTTACGTGGTCACGGTGGTCGCACCCGTGCCGTACCGTAAGTATATCAACTGGATCGATCCCGAGACGGGCGACGTGCAAAAGCGCTCCGCAAAGCCGCACGTCACCAAGGCCACCGCCATGGCGGACGAGCTTTATTGGCTGCGCGAGCATTTGCAAAATCCGCGGCTGCGCTTTGAGCTTCTGCTGTTGGAGGTAGAGGAATACAGACTGCTGGACGGATACGGCAAGGAGAGAAAGGCGCGCGCGTCCAAGTATGAAAAGATACCCACCGCGCTTTGCGGCACGGTAACTTTGGAAAAGCCCGAGGATTTTCGCATGTTTTTGCCCGAGGATTTGCCCGAAAGATTTACCGCCGCACAGTATGCAAAAGCCTCCGGCATCCGCGGCAGATACAGCTATTACGCGCTGCACATGTTGGTTGGCGCGGGCTTGCTTGCCGAGGGCGAGAAGATCGGCCGCGCACAAAGCTGGGTGCGTGCGAAAAAGACGTAAATAAAAAAGCAGCCCGATGGGGCTGCGGAATAAGCGGGAAAAGCGCAATACCCCTCGTGTCATCCTGAGCGGAGAAAACATCCCGTGTGGATGTTTTCGTAGTCGAACTTTCAAAAATCTGCAATAAATTGCTGATTTTTGAAAGTCAAAACGCCTGCAGCGTTTTGAGGATCTACGAGGGGCAACATCATTCGCCCGTAAATCCCGACACTGCGTGTCGCGCTCCGCGTTCGACTCCACTTCGTTCCGCTCCGGATGACACGGGCAGGGCTG
>JAZNYL010000102.1:0-27421 GCA_045594445.1 Eubacteriales bacterium | reverse complement strand
ACAGCCATGACAACACAGTTGCACGCGGTAAAGGTACGATAGCCGTGAATCTGCATGGGATGAAGGAGCAGGAAATCCCCCTGTTCAGCGATATACCGCTGATCTCCGATACGGAGACGCATCCTTCCGTCTATAATATAGACGAGTTCGGGAAAACGGTGCAAGTGAAGACGCAGGTTGAAGCCGCGGAGCTGGTAATTGAACTGCAGGGTGTTATTTTCCACCATATTGTGCATCTGAATGACCATGACAACCTCCCGCGGCAATGGCTTTTTTTGTTATTATACGACAGGGAACAAAAAATGTCAAGAAGCAGCACCTGTTTTTGACCGATAGTGTATAGGAAATGTGGCTTTTTGTCGCTTATTCTGCTGTTTCTGTCCGAACATCTTTTTCAAAAATCAGCAATCTTTTGCAGATTTTTGAAAGTTCGACTACGAAAACATCCACACGGGATGTTTTCTCCGCTCAGGATGACACGAGGGGTATTGCGCTTTTTCCGCTTATCCCGCAGCCCCATGGGGCTGTTTTTTTAATGCAGAATGCAGAATTGTGGTAGAAAAGCCGCCCAAGGCGGCTTTTCTCATTTTATTGTATTTTTGCTTCACTTACAAAACAAACAACGCAAACACCACGTATCCCACAATGCACAGCGAAATGGCGGTCGGGATGGCAAAAATTGCGGTCAGGATCCACGCGCAAATCTGCATCCATCGCGGCTTTTGTGCTTTGGAATACGCAAGGCGGGCGGACACCAGCATCCCCGCGCCCCACAAAAACGCGTGAAACAGCAGAATGATTCCCATCAGCACCACGCTTGCAAACATCATGAGCATCATGCCAATGATCTCTCCCCCGGGAAGTCCTCCCCCGCTCTGCTCACCCGTGTCGGGTGCAGGCGTGGGTGTGGTCACGCTTTGCACGTATACCATCGAGAGCGAAAAGGTCACGATGCTGATCGCAAGAATCACGCACGCGATGACAAATAAGGCCTTGGGGCTGAACACCTCGTCAAGTACTTCCTTTTCTTTCATACTTCCCCCTTAAAACAGGCTGAAAACCTTACTAAGCAGCGAGAAGAACAGCCAGCCCAAAACGCTCAGGACATCGGAACCAATGTAGACGATATAAATAATCATCAAGATCAAAGAGATCGCCCACATCCAAGTAGGGATCTCTTTTTTGCGGCGCACCAGCTTGAAGGACAAGACCAGCCCCACAGCCCATACCGCGTCACGCAAGAAAACGGATGCGTACAATCCAACGACCATGATCAGCAGGGTGGTAAAACCCATGATCAACGTTCCCAGTCCGGGGAGAGCGTCTTGCGAAGGATCATGATCTGCATAATCGGCATTGATATACTCAAGATATTCCATCAAGCCGACAATGCCCAAAATTTGCGCCAAGATTCCCAAAATCAGAATCGCACACACAAATGCAAACATCCACACGTGTTTTTTCTGTGCTCGTACCTTTGGTTCTTTTACGGTTTCAACGGTTGTCATAGTCGTTTGATCTTGCATACGCTCACCTCTTTTCTACGTTTATGTTTTATCCGAACAATATCAGAAACAGCAGTATCAGCAATCCGGGAATTACGGGGATCATGATGCAAAGCACCAAAATCACGTAAACGGCAAACAGGATATACGAAAGAACGCTCAGCCATATCGGCTTTTTTCGCATAAAGAATGCCAATATCACGGTCAGCACCAATCCGATCAGCCAGCATACGGCAAGCAGCACCAGCAAAACAAAGAAACCAACGATCCAGAGAATGGCGTATGCCATGATGGCAAAGCCCTCTGCCCCCGGAATCAATGGCTCGGCATTCTCAAGGGTGCCGTTCATTTCCTGCACGATCCCCACCGTGATCCCGATCGCGCCTGCCAAAACCAGCGCAAGGCTGCCGATCAGCAGCACGATCGAGATGATAAACAGCACGATATGGCGCGCTTTGAGTTTCCTTTTACGTTTCTCTTGCATATGCTCACCTCTTTTCTACGTTGATCGGGGCTTTGCCCGAAAGGCTTTGCGCCTTTCGAGCATTCTTATCAATTATTGTGCGCTCGCCTGCAACTCCCTGATCAGTTGCTCAAATTCCGCTTGGTACGCGTCCTTTTCGCTCATGTCGCCAAGCAGCGCAAGCACGCTGTCAAGCGATGCGTCGCCCGCATACTCACTCTTGTGCAACAGCATTGCGGTTTCAATGATGGCTGCGGCAAAGCGTGCGTCGTCGTCAAGCGTTTCGGTCAGATTTGCGTTGCCCATCTCGTAAGCGCGCTCCTCGCTCTCGCTCATGCCGGGATTCTTCCAGCGCACCGCCAGGTCAAACCACTTTTCACTCTCGCCCGTTGCATTGGCGGTCTCGGTCAAGGTGACCTCGTAGCACACGGTCAAAGTGTGCCCCGCACCAACCTCTCCTGCATCCTTGGTATCATCGGTAAAGTCCTCCTCGGTCATGATGCGGTTTTCATAGCCGATCAGACGGTATTGCTCCACGTACACGGGATCAAAGGTGACCTGCAGCTTGACGTCGTTTGCCACGGTGGTCAGCGTGGAGCAAAGCTCGCTGCCGAAAATCTTCTCGG
Source organism: Eubacteriales bacterium (assembly GCA_045594445.1). Lineage (GTDB taxonomy): Bacteria > Bacillota > Clostridia > Oscillospirales > CAG-272 > SVQP01. Next base: position 24,827 of record JAZNYL010000102.1, on the reverse strand, counting down.
CCTCGACCTCGCCGTCAATATAGTAGTACACGCCGTTGCCGTGGTCGGCAAGCGTTTCCATGTTATCATCGCGGAAATTGCCGCTGCCAAAGCCCAGCACCGACAGATAAATGCCGCCGTCGCGCTTGGTTTCAACAAACTTTTTGAGCTCCTCGGGGTTGGAAATGCCCACGTTGAGGTCGCCGTCCGAGGCCATGATGATGCGGTTGTTGCCGCCCTCGATATAGCAGGACTGTGCAATCTCGTAAGCCTTCTTCAGGCCTGCCTGGCCGTTGGTAGAGCCGCTTGCCTTGAGATTATTGATGGCGTGCATGATCTGCTCGTACTTGTTGCCCTCGCAGCCCTCCAGCACCACTCTCTCGCCGCCCGAGTAGGTCACAATAGACACGCGGTCGTTCTCACTCAGATTGGAGACCAGGTAAGAAAAGGTCTTTTGCAGAAGCGGCAGCTTATCGGTGCTGTTCATCGAGCCCGAAACGTCGATCAGAAATACCAGGTTATTGCCCGCGGGCTTTTCTGCATCCTTGGCTTTAAATCCAAGCATGACCAGATGATTCTGCGCGTTCCAGGGGCAAGGCATAATCTTTGCATTGACGCCGAACAAGTCACCCTCTGCGGGCTCAGCGTAATCATAATCGAAATAATTAAGCATTTCCTCGGTGCGAATGTTGCCGCCCACGTAATCCGACTGCATTGCGGTCCAGTCGTAGCCGTTGTTGACGTGCTTGCGGAACAGGGTGTAGGACGCGGTATCCACGTCGGCCGAGAAGGTGGAAATTGCCTGCTGTGCGGTGGCGGTGAAGGGATTTTCACGAACGCCGCTCTGCGATTCGGGCGAGATAATGCCCTCCCCGTTTTCCTCCGGATAAAAGGCATCCATGCTCTGATTGGGAGCAAAGTTCATACCGGGATACGATTCCCCGGGTGCATTTGCAGCACAGCTTGCCAGCACCGCCAGCAGCATCAGCCCGGAAAGGCCGAGAATCAGATATTTTTTAAAATTACGTTTCATGATCATACTCTCCTTGCTTTGATGTAGACAAAAGAGGTTTTGGAGAATTTCAGGTTTCTACGCAATACATGATCAGCTTGATCAGTTCCCCCGAAAGCTCCAGCTCGGGATCGTAATCAAACAGCTGTCCGTGTCCTGCGTTGCCTGCGTTGGCCTTGAGATACGGAGAGACCACCGTACCGTCGCCAAAGCAGATCCAGATCCGGTACGCAGGCTGCTCGGAATCCACGCTGATGTCCTTGGGATTCTTTTGCATCAGGTAAAGCAGGTTGCCAAGCTCGCTGTCGCTCAGTCGTACGCGATAGTATTCACCCGACTCCGAATCGGTCCAGATCAGCTGCGCCGAGCCGTCAAAGAGCTCAATGCCCTCCGCATCGGTGGGCTGCATGTATCCTTGCCTTTGCGCCAGCGTCTGCTCCATACTTGCAATGGTGTAGGAAACGGGTTCCTCCTCGTTCTGCTCGGGAGCTTGGGGTGCTTGATTGAGTGCATCATGCAAAATGCCGCCCAGAATGGCAACGCCCACGCTCATGGCAAGCGTGCCAAGCAACAGCGCACCAACCAGCGCCAATACCGCTGCGATCAATGCTACGCGCCAAGTGGGGGCTTTGCGTCTTGCGCGATACGTTGCCGCCTCTTGCAGGAAGCGTTCGTCCACACCACCGATTTCGTCGTAAAGTCTGCGTCCGTTCATATACCCGCCTCCTTTAGTACCTCGGCTAATTGCGCACGCATGCGGAACAGCATAGTTTTGACCTTACCCTCACTCATTTGCATACGCCCGGCGATATCCGAGATCGAATCGGTGTAGAAATACCTGCGTAAGAACACCACGCGCTTTTCCTCGCTCAAGCCCTCCAAAAATTCGTTGAGCACGTCGCGCAAGCAGCCCGACTCGTATTGCTCCTCGGGCGTTTCGTAGTCGCCAAGGCATTCCTCCAGCTCCTCAAACACCACCTGCACGCCGTGCCGCTTGGCGGCGTGGTTGCGATCATAGCGGTTGAGTGAGATATTGCGAATGATCTTGGCCATGTACGCTCCAAGATAGGTCGGACGGTTCTCGGGCATGGAATTCCATGCCGCTAAATACGCGTCGTTGACGCATTCCTCGGCATCCTCGTGCGAGCCCACGATGGAATGCGAGGTGGCCTGCATCATCTTGCCGTATTTGACCGAGGTCTGGGTAATGGCGTCCTCGTTTCGCGCCCAGTACAGATCCACGATTTGTTTGTCCTCCATAAATTCACCTCTTTTGTGTCTCACCCATTAAGACAGGCTTTTTGCAAATTGGTTTCACTTTCTTTGATTATTTTTTATTTTTTATTCGTCGGATTCCGAATTTCTGTCTGCTGCAGGCGTCACGCCCTGCCCTGACAGCGCAATTCCTTCCAATAAGTCAAAGTAGCAGGTGTCGTCCGGTGCTTGCACACGCACGCCCTCGATATGAATAAATCTTTGCCCTGCGGCGTTTGTGTAAGAGGAAAGCCTGCGGTCCAGCGCGTCGTCCGAGTGCGCCGCGATCAGAATCTCGTTTCCGCGCAGCTCGGTGACTATCAGTGTGTGGTAATAATCCCCTTCTCGGTCAAAAAGCTGTACCACGTCACCCGGCAGCACCTCACCCCTACTCACCTCGCGGCCGTAAGGACCCGTACCACCGTTTTCCATGGCAAAGGCGGGAGCACCCGTCATAAAGTCGTAAAACGCCTCCACGCCGCTCCATGCGGGTGCGCGGTCGGTGGGCGAGACGTAATACCACCCAAAGGTGGGCGTAAAATTCATCTCGCAGCTGCCCGCGAGAATGCTTTGCGAGACAAAACTGGTGCAATCCCCGCCGTATCCCGTGAAATTGATAAACAGCGGATTTCTTGAACGCGCCCAACGGCGCGCGTATTCAACCGCCCTTGTGCGGTCGTAAGGCTTATAAAGCAGCATTCCATCACTCCTTTCCATATATGAATATGTAGCAAGGAGTAAAAAAGACACGGACTACCCCTATACGATCGCGGCAGTCCGTGGTGATATCTTATTTTGCGTATTTGTTATACAGACTGACGTGGTCGTCAATATACTGTGCGCTTTTTGAGGCAAAGCCGGTTACGCAGACATAAGCGCTGCCATCCGCGCCCTCGGCATAGGATACAAGGCAGCTCTTTGCCTGGTCGGTAAGTCCGGTCTTGGCAGCGGTGATGGTCAGATTGTTGGGTTTGGTTGAGCCGTTTCCGTAGTAAGACTCTACCCTTTCCACCAAGTATCCATGCTTTAAGTAATAGGTCAGCGTTTTGTTGCCCTGCGGCCAATAGAAGGGTGCGTTGTAATACTCGGTAGACATGATCTTGGCACACAGCTCGTTTTGCATGGTGTACGCCATAATGGCCGCCATTTCGCGGCAGGTGGTATAGTGATCGTCGCTGTGCAGGCCGGTGGTATTGGAGAAATGCGTATTGGTCAAGCCAAGATCGGCCGCCTTTTGGTTCATCATTTCCACAAAGGCCTCCTCAGAGCCTGCAATATAATTGGCCACCTCCAGGCAAGCCACGCCGTCGGATGCCAGAATGATGGCATACAGCATGCCCTCCACAGTCAGCACGTCACCCACCGAGTCCTTGGAAACTAATACACCCGAGGAGCCCTGCGCCGCCATGGCCTCCTGCGCCTCTTTGGTGACCGCAAGCTGATCCTGCAGGCTGCTTTCATGCTGCAAGTGCTCCACGGCAACCAGCAGCGTCATCACCTTGGTCATGGATGCGGGATACATGCGCTCGTCCGCAAGCTCGCCTGCCAGCACCTCACCGGTCTTGGCATTGATCACAATGCTGTATTTGGAGTTGGTCTCTCCATCCGCAATCACAGCGCCCTGCCCCGTAGGGAGCGTAGGGCCCGTGGATGCATTTGCTGCAAAGGGATAGGTGGCATTGGGATCCACCGCGGGACGCTGATCTTGGGGATCCTTCTCACCGGGAGTGAACAGATCCAGAATGCCCGCGAAAATGCTCTCTAACCAAGAGGGCTGCTCGTCTGCAGGGCCTGTTTGCTGCTCGGGCGTGACAGGCTCGGTCAGATTGGAGCCGGGGGTTTCCGCAATGGGGGGCGTGTCGTTTTGATTGATCAGAGGGATCACCACCCATTGCATGATGGCAAAGCCACCCAACACGAGCACAAGCAAGGCAGCAAGAATGACGGCAAGAAAGGTCAGCTGGCGCATTTCCATGCCGTTATTCGGAGATTTATTCTGATGATTCTGATGATTCATATATATCCTCATTCGACAAACAATTCTTTATAATATCATATCATATATTTGCCCGAATGTCAAGAAAAAGAAAAGAAGACCTCGCATGCCTTGCGAGGTCTTCTTTTGACAGCCTGGGATCTTACGCCAGCGTATACCAGTTGATCAGCACGTACAGCGCAATCACGATTACAACGAATACCGAAGAACCGATGATGGTCAGCTTAGAGAAAAGCTTATCCATTTCGTTGCCCTTGTTCTTGCCAAAGAAGGTGTCAGCACCACCGGCAATAGCACCGGAGAGCTTGTGATCCTTAGAAGACTGCATCAGAATTGCAACAACCAGACCGATGGACAGCAGAACCAGTACGATGGACAGTGCAAATACAACCCAGCCTACGACCTCTGCACCTGCGTGAGTGCCCCAGCCGCTGATAGCTACCAAAAATTCGCTCATTGTATATATCCTCCGTTTCAAATCATCCTATGATGCGGGCTTTGCCCGGGTCTTTCGACCGTCATACCATGGTATTATATCACAGTTTATTCTAAAATGCAATAGGATAACGGAAAATTTTTATAATTTTCATGATCTTTTCTTTAAAATCAAAAAAAGCGTGAAACACTTTGGCCAATCTGACCAAATTCCCTTGCAACCTTGATGCTTTTGTGGTACAATAGTCACATCAAGAAACGATCCCCTTCCTGATTTTTCACAAGAAAGGAACGACGTAATGAGAAAAATTCTTTCCATTTTCATGACTGTGCTGCTGATCTTTTGCTTTTGCGGCACACTTTTCGCGGTATCTGCCGAGCAAGCAGACTCGGGCATTGAAACGCTCAGCTTTGCCAAAAACGGCTCATCCGGCACCCCTTATATGAGCGGTGTGGGCGTGCCCGTGGGCTATAAATTTACAGTGGACGCCTCCAAAAAGCTGCTGCAGATCAACGTTTGTGACTTTGCCACCTACAGCAACAACACCAACCGCGGCACCTTCAAGCTGTACCGCTGGCAGGGTGACTACGCCTCCACCGTGGCTAGTGAGCCTTTATACGCGCGAGATATCGTCAACCACGCGGACCACTCGGATCTGACGCTGGACATCCCCGCGGAAGACAAGCTGACGGGTGAGCTTTATTTTGAGGTCATCTGCTTGGAGGGCACCAGCTATACCCCTTGGAACGCAGGTGACGGCCAGGCGGCCGAGCGTCCCGGGAAAATCACGGGCATACAGGCATATCTGGACGGCCGCGAGGCAGGCCCTTTCTGGTGCTCGGTCACGATTGCGGACATGGTCAGCGTCACTGAGCAGTACCCTGCCACCTTTGCATACGACTTTACGGGACAGATCCCCGACGTCAAGGCGCAATTTGGCTTAAACGAGCTGATGATGGTAGAGGTCTCCCCTACAGCCACCGATGGCTACGTGACCTTTACCGCCCAGGGTGACGACCCTTATTTCAAGTTCGGTGACGAATTCAATCCCACCGGCAAGGGTACGGACCTTGCCTACGTTGTCATCAAATACCGCACCGAGGCCAAGATCGGTAAGGGTGAATTTTTCACCAACCGCTCGGGCGGTGCGCACTGGGGCAACGACGGCACGCACGTGGAATGGAGCTACAATCCCGACGGGCAGTGGCATTGCGTGATAGTAGATTGTACGCAAACCGGCTGGGGGAAGGCCAAGGACGAGACGCTTTATGCCTTCCGCTTTGACCCGCTGGCATCCGGTGCAAGTACAGGAGATACGATCGACGTCGCCTACATTCGCTTTTATGCAAGCGAGGATGATGCCCGCGCCTTTGCCACTGCGGAAGACCCCTCACTCAAGCCCAGGGTCAACACCTACAAGATCGACTTCATGGTCGAGGGCAAGCTGATCTACAGCATGACCTATACCGACGATGGCGCGCCATTTAACGAGCCGGTCGTGCCGTACGTACCCGGCAAGAGCGGCGCATGGGAGCCCTATTCCATGACCGCGGGCGGTGACCTGGTGGTCAACGCCGTTTACACCGACGTATGGGTCGAGCCCGAGCTGCCCGCAGTCGAGCCGATCACAGAGCCCGAAACGAGCGCTCCCGACACAAAGGCACCCGAGCAGACAAGCGAGCCTGCCCCGCAAGAGGGCGGCTGTAACTCCGCGGCACTTGCGCTCTTCCCCGTCGCACTTTTGGGCATTGCTTTGATTTTCAAGAGAAAGGAGGCTGCAAGATGAAACGCTTTTTGCTTTATTTATTGAGTCTTATGATACTGCTTGGCACGCTGGCCGCATGTACCCCCTCAAACCCGCAGCCGCCTGTCGGGCCAGATGCCGAGAGTACAGCTGTTCCCGAGTCGCAAGCCCCCGAGCAAGACGTCCCCAAGGCAGACGCCTTTGTGACCACGACCGATCTTGTTCTGCCGACGTACTCGTACGATCCGACCGATCAGAATAACAACGGCATCCTGCCCGCCACGCGCGATGTCTTTGCCGACACCTGGGTCGCAACCGACGGCGCGGACCGCTCTACACCCGACGCTGCAAACACGAAAGATCCGTCCGAAAACGTAGTCGGCATCTTCTATTTCCTTTGGAGAGACAGAGATCAGAGCTCGATCTCCGAAATTCCCGCATCCGACCACTATGCCGCATACCTGGAAGGCGGCGTAGACAAGCTTTACGAGGTCATGCAAGAGGGTGGCGAGGGCCATCCGCACTACTGGGCTGAGCCCTATTTCGGTTACTATTCCTCCAACGACGAATGGGTGCTGCGCAAGCACGCCTACATGCTTGCCGAAGCGGGCGTGGACTTCGTTTACTTCGATATTACCAACAATAACACGCACAAGGTCAGCTACGAAGCCCTGCTCAAGGTTTGGGAGGAGGTGCGCCGCGAGGGCTATGCCGTTCCCAAGATTGCATTTTTGTGCGGTGCTTACGACGCGGAATTCGCCGAGCTGTGGCACAACCTTTACGAGCCCGGGCTTTACGAGGATCTTTGGTTCTATTGGGATGGCAAGCCGCTTTTGCTCTTGCCCGACGACGTGGCCATGACCGATGAGCAAAGAGACTTTTTCACCATTCGCTATTCCTGGGCGATCGGTGCCTCCAACTGGTACACCAAGCGCAAGGGCATCGACTGCTGGGCTTGGAGTGGCAACACGCAAAGCAAGGGGTACGGCGATGACAAGGGCGACTTTGAACAGATGTACGCCATGTGCGGCTTCTGGGCGACCAATATGTTTGGATTCCAGGCAGGCCGCAGCTGGGCCAACCGCCGCGTTCCCGAATACGAGGGAGATTGGAACTTCGGCTATGCTTTGATGAACACCACCACCGGTCTTGGCCTTGCCTTTGACGATCAATTTGAAAAGGTTTACCAAAACAATCCTCCCGTGCTGATGCTAACAGGCTGGAACGAATGGATCGCGGGCAGATGGTCGGGCGCCGGCGCAGGCGGCGCGGGGGTCGGACAGATCTTAGCAGGCGAATATACCGTTTCGAACAATCCGAACTCCCCCCACACCACCTATTTCGTGGATCAGTTCAATCCCGAATTTTCCCGCGACTTAGAGCCCATGAAGGGCGGCTTTGGCGACAATTACCTTTACCAGATGGCCATCAATCTGCGTCCCTACAAGGGAAGCAGGCAGATCGAATCCGCCTTTGGCCAATGGGCGATCGATATCGACGGCTCTCTTGGCCAGTGGTACGCGGTGGGTCCCGAATACCGCGACTACGAGGGTGACACCGCGCACCGCACCTCCCCCGGTCACGTAGGCGGCAATGAGAACGGCATGTACGTCAACTTCTCGGGCAGAAACGACATCGTGACCGCCAAGGTTTCAAGCGACTCCTCTTCCCTTTATTTCTACGTGGAATGCGCCGACCAGATCACCGCACCCGAGGGTAACCGCTGGATGAACCTCTTTATCAACGCGGACTGCGACGATGCCACGGGCTGGTACGGCTACGACTACATGATCAACCGCACGCAGGCAGACGGCTACGTTTCCGTGGAAAAATTCGTTGGTACGGACACTTGGCAATTCCAAAGCGTTGGCAATGCCAAGTACACGCTTTCGGGCAACATGCTGCAGATCAAGCTTGCAAAGGACTTGATCGGCGCAGGCGACACCTTTGATTTCAAGTGGGCGGACAATTCGGTACCCACCGGCGATATCATGGAATTCTTGGATCAGGGTGACGCAGCTCCGAGCGGCAGATACAACTACCGCTATACCACCAAGCAAACCGAAGTCAAGCTCCCCGACGTGCTTGAAGACGATATGGTTGTGCTCAAATCCCGCTCCTACAACGCGTTTGTGGGCGGCAAATCGGTCAGATTGGTCGAGGACAATACGCTGGGCGTGCTGCTGGCAAGCAACGAGGAGATCTATCTCCCCGTCTCTTTCCTTGAGTCTCTTGGCTACAGCTGTGCAGGCGAGACGACTTACAACCATTACGGCATGCAATACGTCAAGGCAAATGCCATCATAGGGGCAGCGGGCAAACAGATCACGCTGACAGCAGAGGGTTTGGTCGTGATCGCAGACGAGCTGATCACAGACGAGGATTCTCTCCGTATTCTGTACCGCGCATTGAGCTAAAATCCCTTTCCGTGAGTGCAGCCTTGCTGCACTCACGGTCTTTTTCACTTATATTTCAGCAAAGAAACACCCAATATTCTTGACAAGCGTACCAAAATTTGTTATAATTGTAACACCAAATTAGGAAAGAAGGATTTTAGTATGTCAAGAAAATCTCTTATTTTTCTGATCGTAACGGTTGTGGTGTGCATGACTTGCCTCTCCCTTGGCAGCGTAGTCGCGTATGCCGAATCCGCACCCGATACCTCTGCCGACACCACCGTGGCCGAGGCAGCAGAGGATCCCGCAGAGGATATTGCCTCGATCGAGTCCTTTGGCGACGAGGGCGTGTGGTCGTTTTTAATCCAGATCTTTATTCTGATCTTAGCCCTGCTTGTGGGCAATATTCTGCGCCGCAAGATTCCCTTTATCCGCAGAAGTCTGATCCCCACCTCGCTTCTGGGCGGCCTTCTGATTCTGCTTTTCAAGCTGCTCCCCTTCTATGACAACGTGGTCAATCAGGCTACGATGGAAATTATTACGTATCACGCACTCGGCATCGGCTTTATCGCGCTCGGCCTCAAGCAGGCAAAGGATTCGCAAAAGACCAGCGCGGGTAAGGTCATGGAAACCGGCATCCTGACCGCAGCAACCTACGTCATTCAGGGCCTTGTCGGTCTTGCGGTGACTGTGGTGCTGTTCTATCTGATTGGCTTCTTCCCCGGCGGCGGCGTCATTCTGGCACTTGGCTTTGGCCAGGGTACGGGCCAGGCACTCAATTACGGCAAAATGTACGAGACCGACTTCGGCTTCGCCGGCGGCACGACCTGGGGCTTAACCATTGCAACAGTCGGCTTTATCGTGGCAAGCGTGGTTGGCGTTATCTACATGAACATCCTGCGCAAAAAGGGCAAGCTCAAGCTGCGCAGCGAAGAGGGTCTGAAGGATACTTTGGAGGACTTTGTCAGCGAGGGCGAGATTCCTGTGACTGAATCGGTGGACAAATTCACCATCAATTTCTGCATGGTCTTCTTGGTATATGCAATCACTTATCTGATCATGCGCCTTGTCAATATCAACCTGATCTGGGGCTTTAACTTCCTGCTGGGTACCATTCTTGCAGCCGTGGTTCGCTGGGTGATCAAGATGCTCAAGAAGGGCAAGCTGATGCACAGAGAGTTGACCAACAATTACCTCCTCGATCGTATCAGTGGCTTTATGTTCGACTTGATGATCATTGCGGGCGTTGCAGCCATTGACCTCTCGCAGCTTTCCGGCATGTGGTGGCAGCTTCTGATTGTGTGCGCGCTGGGTGCGATCGCAACCTTTATCTACCTGCGTCTGGCCTGCAACCACCTCTACCCCGACTACCACAACGAGGCGTTCTTCTCCATGTTCGGTATGCTGACGGGTACGGCCAGCAACGGTATGATCCTGTTGCGCGAGATCGACCCCAAGTTTGAGACTCCCGCAGCCAACAACTTAGTGCTCCAGGGCATTCCCGCCATCGCCTTTGGCGGCGTGCTGCTGCTCTTGTTCAACATCTGCGACACCATCGAGCATTGCTGGGTCGTGCTGGCAGTCCTGGCGGTCGCTTGGGTCGTGTACACCGTGATCCTGTTCCGCAAAGCCTTCTTCAAAAAGGCATACGCCAAGAAAGCAGCAAAAAAAGCAGCAAAAAAAGCTAAAGAATAACGCGAAGAATCACAAAAGATCTCCGACACGGTCGTGTCGGAGATCTCTTTTATTTGCTTAATTTTTGTCTTCTGATATCTGTTCCCTTGAAGCGCATGACGGTGAAGTTGCCAAGCACGCGGCTGGTGATGCGATCCCAATAACGCTTGCGGAACTCATCGGTCTCCAGATTGGTGCTCAGAATGACCGGCAGATGCCTGTTAAGACGCGTATTGAGCAGGCCGTACAGGCAGGAGGTAGTGAACTGATTGGTCATCTCGGTGCCAAGATCGTCGATGATCAAAAGATCACAATCGGTATAGCGTGATAAATCCGCGCCCGTGGGCGTGCCCGTGCTGTTGCCAAAGCGTTGCGCCTCATAATCTGCAAACATATCCAAACAGCTGACGTACACCACGTCCCAGCCGCCCTCGATCACCTCTCGGGCAATCGCGGTGGACAGGTGGGTCTTACCAAGTCCCGTATCGCCAAACATGGCAAGGTTTTCGCTTTTTGCAGGGTGGAAGCTTGCCGCGTATTCCCTTGCCTTGGCAAAATTGCTTTGCATGAGCAGGTAGGTCATGCGATCGGCCTTATAGTAGTCCAGAGAGAAATTCTCAAAGCTTTGCGCCTGCATCAAAGAGCCGATGCCGCTGGACTCGTATCCCGCTAAAATCAGCTTTTTGCGCATACAATCGCACATTTTATAGTCAATATAGCCGGTATCTCCGCAAGACGCGCATTCATACTGCGGTGCAGTATAGTCGGCGGGAAATCCATGCTTGATCAGCACCTCGGCTCTTCTCTGCTCCAAAGCATGCGACTGCGCTTCGATCTCTGCAAGCGCTTCCTGATAATTCTCGCTCTGCAACGCGGCCTGCATGATGCGAAGGCCCATGTCCGAAAGCTGCGCGTCTATCTCGCGCACCTCGGGCAGAATGGCGTGGATCTCTTCTCTTCTGCGGCTTGCCGCCTCTTGCACCTGCAGATACTTACGGCTGTATTCCTCGCGGATTCTGCGGAAATTTTCCTGATTGTATCCCATGCCTTACTCCTTTTTCATAATCTCGTCGTAATTGTCGCCAAGGCTTTTGCGCATGGCAGCGTCAAAGAAATCGTCGGTATCAAAGCTGCCACTCGGCTCCTCTGCCTTTTTGCCCTTTGCCTTTTTGCCCTCGTGTGCGGCTTGGTCCGCCTCTACGTCCGCAAGAGTGCGGATACCCTCCGCGTGCCAACGCTTGAGAATGGAATCAATGTACGCCACCGACGCATCGGGAGAGCTGTCCATGCCAATCTCAAACGCCTTGGTGATCATATCCATTCCAAAATGATACGTATGTACCCAATCCGAGAACATGCGCTTTTCCTTGGTGGTCAGCGCACGCGAGCCAATGCCGAACAGCGCGCGCAACTGGCCCTCGGTTTTCTGCAGCTCCTCCTGACGCATCAATTCTTCCTGCAGCGCGGCCATATCCGTGATGCCGCGATCGTATAGCGAGATCGCCAGCTTTTCAAGACCTCGCACCGAGGAGCGCTTATCCTGCTGCTTGCAATATCTGCAATAGTGCGTGACGAGAATGAGCACGTACTCGGTGTCAAGCCCCAGATAATCGGTCAGCCCCAGCACGGTGTTGACCTCGTGCGTGGAAAACAGCTTGCCAAACAGATTCTGACATTCCTGCAGCAGCGCTGCGGTTTCCGGTCTTGCTTCCAGCAGATTGCCAAGCTCGGCCGTGGTATATTTGGGCAGCTCGTCGGTCTTTTTGAGCAGTACCGCTCCGCTGACCTCTGCTGCGGGTGCGCTTTGCTGCACGGGAGCACAAGCAGAATCGGGCTTTTTTTCCTCTTGCTCGGGCTGCGCCTTTTTCTTTTTCTCGGCACTCACGCTCAGCACGCCCGCGCCTCGCCAGAATGCAATCGCCGAGCGCACCTCGTCCTCGCTGCAGCCGCTTGCCTGCATCAGCGCCTCGGTGCTTCCCTGCCGACCGTATTCGCGGCACAGGGATTGATCCGCAAGTAGCGCAAGCAGCACCGCAAGGTCGCTCTTTTCGGCTTCCCCCGCGGCCTTGACCGCCTTTTGAGGCAGCACGACCACGCCGTTTCCGTAATGTATCTCAATTGCCATAAATCTCTTACTCCTCACAAGCAGGCGTACTCTGTCCTGCCTCACGCTTTTCCTGCATCTTACGGCAGATCTCGTAATTCAGAATCATCAGAGAATCGCCCAGATGCACGTTTTCAATCACGATATCGTCGCGGCTGTAATCCAGCTCGACGCCCATGTAGTTCCAAAGACCCTTGACGCCGCACTTGACAAGTCTCTCGGCCACCGCGGGTACGTCCTCCTTGGGCAGCGTCAGCACCGCGATATCCACCTGATTCTGTGCACAGAACTGCTCCAGCTCGTGCAGAGGATAGATGGTCACGCCCGCGACTTCAATGCCCGCCATGCCGGGATCGGAATCAAACATGCCAAGGATATCCACGCCGCGCTTTTCAAACATGGACAGATGCACCAGCGCTCTGCCCAGATCGCCCGCGCCGATGATGATGGCATGAAATCCCGCGCCTACGCCCAGAATTTCGCTGATACAGGTAAAGAGATAGTGCACGTTATAGCCGTAGCCCTGCTGGCCAAAGCCGCCAAAGCAATTGAGGTCCTGACGGATCTGCGATGCGGTAACGTTCATGCGCGCGGACAGCTCGCTTGAGCTGATGCGCGTAATGCCCTGCGTCAGAAGCTCGCGCAGATAGCGATAATAGCGCGGCAATCTGCGCACAACTGCAGGGGAAATATACGGCTTGGTGCCGTGCTCCTTATGTCCTTCCATGGATTCGTTCGCTTGTTTTTCCAGTTCTTCGTATGCCAAAATTCATACCTCCCGGGGCGTCTTTTTGTGAAAAACGACGATATTTTTTCTTGTGAAAATTTTGACTTTCCAACAAAATTTTGAAAGCCGAAAAGTTTTCAACACCTTGTTTTTTGCATAAAGTTATCAACAGTTTCCACAGGCTTATCCACAGTTTCGCTTATAGATGCGACCTTTTTCGCGGTTTTTCCACGTTTTTCCATGCATAAATTCCTGCATAATTCAGTTTCCCACTACGTTTTCCACACCCTGTTGAAAACTTATGTGGAAAATCCGTTGGCTTTGATTATTCACAAATTCGTATCAAATTTCGTCCTTTTGACGAAAATGATTTATTTTCAAAAAAGGGGTTGACAAATGCGTCTTACCGACTCAGTCGTACGCGCTTGCGTTGAGGTCGGTGCCCGCTCGCTCACCGTCCATAAAGGCAAAGTAGCCGGCTGCTGCGACCATGGCTCCGTTATCCCCGCAAAGCGAGACGGGAGGCACGACCAGCGCGACCTTATGCGCGTCGCACAGCGCCTGCAGCGCACGGCGCAAATGTGAATTTGCCGCCACGCCACCCGCCATGACCAGCACCTTGGTGCCGGTTGAGATCAGCACCTTTTCGGTCTGCTTGACGATGCCCTTGACAATGGTGTCGGTATAGCTTGCCGCCATGTCCGCCGCATTGATCTGCTCGCCGCGCTGTGCTGCGCCGTTGATCAGATTGAGCGCGGCCGTTTTGATGCCCGAGAAGGAAAAATCCGGGCTGTCCCCCGCAAGTGCGGGAGAAGGCAGCGCGTACGCCTTGGGATTTCCCTCGTAGGCCAGCTTATCCAGCGCTGCTCCGCCGGGATACGGCATACCGATCACGCGGCCGACCTTGTCAAACGACTCGCCTGCGGCGTCGTCGCGCGTGCCGCCGATCTCGGTATACTTGGTGTCGGTATCCACTCTGTAAAACTGCGTATGACCGCCGGAAACCACCAAGGCGATATAAGGTGCCTTGAGCCCCTGATGCGCAAGATACGCAGCGCCCACGTGCGCGTGAATATGGTTGACTGCCACAAGCGGAATCTTATTTGCATAAGCAAAGGATTTGGCGAAATTGACGCCTACCAGAAGCGCACCGATCAGGCCGGGATTAGCCGTGACCGCCACGCAGTCAAGATCCGAAACCGTAATACCCGCGGTATCCAGCGCCTCGCGCGTGATGCGCGAGACCGCCTCCACGTGCGCGCGACTGGCAATCTCGGGCACGACGCCGCCGTACAAACGGTGCACGTCCACCTGAGAGGCCACGATATTGGATTTGATCGTTAAATTTCCTGTCTCGTCCGCGTAAATGACCGCCGCAGACGTTTCGTCGCAGGAGCTCTCCATGCCAAAAATATACATAAACTCTCCGAAATTACGAAATTACAAATATGCCGTCATGATCACGCCATCCTCGGTGGGCTTGGAATAAAAGCCCGGACGCGTGGCGATGGCGCGAAAGCCCATGGAGCGATACAGCGCCTGTGCCGCCTCGTTGGATTTGCGCACCTCCAGCGTGACCTCCTCAAATCTCTCGTCCATGGCGTGCTTGAGCAAGGCACCCACAATCGCCTTGCCAATGCCGCGGCGGCGATAATCGGGATGCACGGCAATGTTGGTGATCTGTCCCTGATCCACCACGCACAGCATGCCGCCGTACGCAACGACCTTACCGTCCTCCACGTACACCACGCCAGTGCCGATGCCCTCACGCGTCAAAAGCTCCAGGCTCTGCGCGCTCCAGGGCGCGGAAAAGCACAGCTTTTCCAGCTCCGCAACGCCCGGGATATGCTCTGCCGTCATGGCATGCGTATAAATTCTCTTTCTTTTCTTGTTCTGTTCCATCACTCTACATATTTGTGCAGCACGTCACCCACGGGCACGCATCTGCCGTCGTCTCTGTTGTAAATAAAATACTTGCCGTAATTGGTCTCAATCTCCTGTCCGTTCTCGTCCGTTGAATACACGATCACGTCGCTGCCGTATTCCAGATAAGTCAGGCGGTAATACAGGAAGGGATATTCCTCCGAGGTCATGCGCAGTCTCAGGCTCTGCTCTGCCATGCGGCTGGGGTACGGAATGCTCTCGCCCTCTAAGTAAGCGGTCACGATCTCGTTGATCTCTGCCTGCGTTTCCACGCGCGCAAACGCGTGGATGATCTCTCCCTCGCGGCAGATCAGTATCTGGTCAGCCGAAAACTCCTGCAGCGTGGGCAGCGCGACGCCTTTTCTATACAGCACGTCACCGTCTGCCGTGGTCAGCCAATCGCCCTCCTCGGCGTGCGCAACGGCAAACAGCTCAAACTCGCCGATGCCCGCAACCAAGGTGCCCCAGGGCTCCTCGGAAAGATAGGAGACCGGCTCGTAGCAGGAGGGAGCGCGCAAATATTCGTTGCCGCGCTTATCCTTGTAGCTGCCGTCCTCTTGATTATATTCAATTTTTGCGCCGCACGCACAAAGGCAGAGCAGCATGACGCCTGCTAAGGCAAGCGATATCCATCGAATTCTCATAAAAATCTCCTTAATAGCCGAACTGACCGCTCAAAGAGTCATCGTTCTCGATCCAATCGGCGACGTCAATGATGCGGAATTCGTCCTTGGTATCACGAATGATGACGCGCGCAATGCCTGCGTTGATCACCATTCTCTTGCACATCATGCAAGAGCAGGTGCCACCCACGATCGAGCCGTCCTTGGGATCCACGCAAGCCATGTAAAGATCCGCACCCAGCATCTGCTCGCGAGATGCTGCAATGATGGCGTTGGCCTCGCCGTGCACCGAGCGGCAAAGCTCGTATCTCTCTCCGCGAGGAATCTGCAAATGCTCACGCATGCAATAGGAAATATCCGAGCAATTCTTGCGGCCTCGGGGAGAGCCGTTGTAGCCTGTGGACACGATGACGTCGTTTTTGACGATGATCGAGCCGTACTTTTTGCGCAGGCAGGTGCTTCTTTCGGCCACCGTTTGTGCAATATCAAGATAATAATTATGCTTGGATACTCTTTCCATAATATCTCCTTCTCGGGGGCATTCTCCCCCACGATATAATCATTCAGTTTATTATACCAAATCGGCCGCCAAAAATCAAGGACTTTGGCGACAAAATCACAGAATATGCAAAAAAAGAAGAAAATCCTTGCCCCTTGGCAAGGATTTTCAACCGTTATGCTGCATTTGCAGCTGCTCAAAGGCTTTTGAGCAACATCGGCACCGCCTGCTCAAAATTGACGCCATACCAGTTGTGTCCGGGCTCGGCCTCGGTCAGGCGGATGCTCTCATAGGTATAGTCCGCAGCAATCACCAGCGCCTCTTCAAGGCTCTTTCCTCTGGACAGGGCCCCCACGCAGGCGGAGGCAAACACGTCGCCCGTACCGTGATACTGCACGGGAATGCGGTCGTGATAATACGAGAAAAATTCACCGCTCTCGCTGTCGTAAGCCATCACGCCGGTCTTTCCTGCATCAAGGCTGACGCCTGTCAGCGCGGCCTTTTTTGCACCCATGGCGCAAAGCTTGCGCAAAACGTCCTTGATGTACTCCTCGCTATATCCCTCGGATACGTAAGGAATGCCCAGCATAAACGAAGCCTCGGTCATATTAGGCACGATGATATCGGCCACGGCGCAAAGCTCGGCCATCTTCTTGGCAAACGCCTCGTCAAAGCCGTAATATAACTTGCCGTTGTCACCCATGGCGGGGTCAACGAACAAAAGCGCACTCGGAAAATCCTTGGCCATCTGCTTGACCAGATCGATCTGATCAAACGACGCAAGATAACCTGTGTAGATCGCGTCAAAATCAATGCCCTCGCTCTTCCAATGCGCGGTGATGGGAGCGATCTCCCCCGTCAGGTCGTGTAAGGTAAAGCCCTTTTTGAAGGCTGTATGCGTGGACAGCACGGCGGTAGGCAGAATGGCAGCCTCCACGCCCATAGCCGAAATGATGGGCAACGCCACGGTCAGCGAGCACTTGCCAACGCAGGAAATGTCCTGCACGGTTACAATTCTTTTCATGTTTCTATCCTCTTTTCAACTTTCAGTCATAAAGCCCGGTTGATAAATATCTCTCTCCCCCATCGGGCAAGATCACGGCAATTCTCTTGCCTGCCATATCCGCGCTGCGTGCAAGCGCATCCGCTGCAGCCAACGCCGCTCCGGACGAAATGCCGCCAAGCAGTCCCTCGGTCTTGCCAAGCAGCTTGCAAAACGCCATGGCCTGCTCGGTGGTCACGGTCAGGACCTCATCGTAAACGGTTCTGTCCAGCACGCTCGGAATAAAATTGGCGCCTATGCCCTGAATGCCGTGCGCACCCGCAACGCCACCCGAAAGCAACGGCGACTCGGCAGGCTCAACGGCATATACGCGCAGCCCCGGGATGTTTTCCTTTAGGTACTTGCCCGTACCGCTCAGCGTACCGCCCGTGCCAACGCACGCGACCAGAGCGTCCAGCTTCCCGCCCGTCTGTGCAAGCATCTCGGGTCCTGTGGTCAGGTAATGTGCCTGCGCGTTTGCGGGATTATCAAACTGCCCCAGCATGATCGCGCCCTCTGTGCTCGCCACGATTCTCTCCGCCTCTGCAAGTGCGCCCTGCATGCCAAGCGCTGCGGGAGTTAATACCACGCGCGCACCGCGTGCACGCATCAAGGAGATGCGCTCCCTTGACATGCTGTCAGGCATGACGATCACCGCCTCAATGCCCATGGCAGAGGCCTGCGCTGCCAGCGCAATGCCCGTGTTTCCCGAGGTGGATTCCACGACCGTACCGCCCTTGGCCAGCCTGCCCTTGGCAATCGCGTCCTCCAGCATGAATTTCACGGCTCTGTCCTTAGCGGAGCCCGCGGGGTTGCACCACTCGCATTTTGCAAGCACCTCTGCCTGCCAATTCTGCATCTGCTGCATGCGCTGCAGCGCAATCAAGGGTGTATTTCCGATCATGTCCTCACCTCCCGAAAAACTGAGATACTTATTATAGCATATTTTTATCCATTTTTCAATACGTCGCAAAAAGGAAAGGTGATTTTGGCAAATTGCCCATAAATTTACATTCCGAGCAACACATTTTGACGTTATAGCCCAAGTTAAAATTTGTCAAAAGGGTTGTTTTTGAGGGCGGTTTATGATATCATTGGTTGAAGTCACTTGAAAGTATTTTATTTATATGTTAGTATATTGAAACATTTTCTTTTTCCGAAAGGAGTGTGTTTGATGTTACCGCTTGATACGCTATCGGACAACGCCTTAACGGCTCTGCGGGATGCGGGGATTGACCCCGAGCAGATCGACGTCGCCTTTTATATGGATCTCGGACTTGACGCACAGTTCGGACAGGTATATCTTGCCGTCAGTGCACAAAACGGCATGCTGTACCGCATTACCGACAAGGTGGAGTGCTTTACCCTTGCGCAGTTGAGTGATCCGAGCATTGACAACTTTACCACCACCAACCGTCTGACCGCCACCATGCACAAATCGGACGATCTGCCGCCCGAGCGCGGCGAGATGACAGACGAGGAGTTTGCGCCCATCCGTGCAGAGTACGATGCGCGCGGGAGGTCGGAGGTCATCGGCTTTTGCACCAACACCTGCAAGCGCAAGCTGCTTGCCTTTGTCAATATCTGGGAGCGACTTGCACGCGGTGAGGAGATTGGCGAACAGGACCCCATCTTTGAGCAGTTCAACGCCAAATGCCCCAAGTGCGGCAAGCCCTTTGACGATCCGCTGCGCCGCATCTGCAAGGGCTGCGCCAACAAAAAAGGCACGCTGCGTCGTCTGCTTGGCTATTTTACCCCCTTCAAGCTCCAGCTGGTTATCGTGACCATCTGTCTTTTGCTCTCCACCGCCATCTCACTGATCTCCCCCGTCATTTCGGGCCAGGTGCTCTACGATCAAGTCATCTCTCCCACGGGCAGCATGCGAGAGGAAAAGTACGTTTACATTTTGGTGGGCGTGATCATCGGTCTTGCCGTGCTCTCTCTTTTCATCGGCATCGTGCAAAACCGCGCAAACGCCTACATGTCCACGCAGGTGACCAAGCGCATGAAGAACGACATCTTCCGCGCCATGAACCGCCTCTCTCTCTCCTATTTCAATCAGCAGCCCACGGGCAGACTGATCAACCGCGTCAATTACGATGCCGAAAAGGTGCGCAATTTCTTTATCAACGGCGTACCCTATCTGATCGTACACGCGCTGCAGTTTATCGGGCTTACCATCGTGCTCATGATCCTCAACCCCTGGCTGACGCTCATGATCCTTTTGCCGGTTCCCGTCATCGTGCTGATCTTCAAGTACCGTCTGCCGCATCTGTGGCGTTCCTTCTCGCGCGCATGGCGCGCCTCCTCCTCGCTCAACGGCGTGCTCAACGATTCTCTTTCGGGCATCCGCGTAGTCAAGGCGTTTGCCAAGGAGGACAACGAAACGCACCAGTTCTTTGGCTATTCCACCAAGCTGATGAATGCCAATCTGCGCTCTAACCTGATCGCGCTTTCCATCTTCCCCGTCATTTCGCTGATCATTGGCGTATTCGGCAACATGGTCTGGGGCGTGGGCGGTATTCAGGTCATTGGCGAGCACATGAGCTACGGTGAGCTGACCACCTTTATCGGCTACATGGGCATGATCTTTGCCCCTCTGAACTTTTTCTCGCAATTTACCAATATGCTGACCGACACGCTCAACAGCGCGCAGCGCATGTTTGAGGTGCAGGATATGGTGCCCGATATCACCGACGCGCCAGACGCCGTGGAGCTGACAGAGATCAAGGGAGATATTGAATTCAAGGACGTGGGATTCCACTACAATCCCAACCGCCCCATTCTCAAAAACGTTTCCTTTACCATTCACGCAGGCGACCGCATCGGCCTTGTGGGCCACACGGGCAGCGGCAAATCCACCATTGCTAATCTGATCACGCGTATGTACGACGTGGTCAGCGGCAGCGTCGCCATTGACGGCGTGGACGTCAAGCAGATCAAATCCTCCTCGCTGCGCGGCGGCATTGCCATCGTTTCGCAGGAGATCTTTATCTTCCGCGGTACGATTGCGGACAACATCCGCTACGGCAAGCCGGATGCCACCATGGACGAGGTCATCGCAGCGGCTCGTGCGGCCAACGCGCACGACTTTATTATGAATCTCCCCGAGGGCTACGAAACCCGCGTGGGCATCGGCTCGCGTTCGCTTTCGGGCGGTGAGCGTCAGCGCGTATCCATCGCGCGTGCGCTGCTGCTTGATCCCGCAATCCTGATCCTTGACGAGGCGACCGCAGCCATGGATACCGAGACCGAGCACCAGATCAGCACCGCCATCGACAAGCTGATCCAGGGCAAGACCAGCATCAGCATTGCGCATCGACTCTCCACGCTCAAAAATTGCAACTACATCATGGCCATGGAAAACGGCGAGCTTGTGGAAATGGGCACGCAACAGGAGTTGATGGAGGCCCAGGGCGTTTATTATAAGCTCTGGACGCTGCAAAACGAACAGATGACCAAGGTTATGGAAGGCAAGTAAGCGTAATAATTCACTCTGTGCTTTAACCTATCCCGCAAAACGAATTGAGCCGCCGCATGGCGGCATGGAGGATTACCATGCAAGAAAAATCACTTTTTGATAAGCGCGTATCCATCGCGCTGACACCGGATAATGCCACGTTTTCTCTTTCCGCAGGCGGGCTTCTCTCGCTTTCGGTCACACAGCCCGACGGCACCGAGGAGCATTTTGAGCGCGTGATCCCCATCCGCGCCTTCCCCATCACCGATCCCGACCTCTATATCTGCATCCGCGAGCCCGACACCAAAAAGCACGGCAAGGGCGAGGAGATCGGTATGATTGAGCGTATGGCAGACTTTGACGAGCGCACGCAGGAGCTGCTGCTTTGCGAGCTTGATCGCCGCTACTTTACCCCCGAGATCAAAAAGATCCATTCGCTTCACGAAAAATTCGGTTACCTGTACTTTGACGTGACCACCAACGCAGGCCGCTCCGAGTTCATCATGGCCAATCCCTCGGGCAGCTTCCGCACCTTGGAGGACGGCAGAGTTTTCATGTATGACATTGACGGCAACTGCTTCTGCGTTACCGATCCCGATGCGCTGGATAAGGCCAGCCGTAAGAAGATAGAGATCTATCTGTAAGGAGGCCTTTTTATGAAGCTGATTTACGAGCTCCCCTTGGCCGACCGCCAAGCGCTTGACGCGCAAGGAGTCAAGGACGAGCAGATTCTTTACTGTATTCCCTTTGAATACGACGAGCAGCGCATGGTGAACGGCTACATGGTGCTAACCCCTGAGCATCTTTACAAGCTGCAGGACGGCGCTTTGATCGATTCTTGGGAAATTTGCCGCATGAGCGATTTCTCTGTCGAGCAGCTGTACGGCTGTGCCGCGTTCTACGGCAAATTCGACGGAAATTCCATGCTGCTCTGCCGCTTTTCCACAGGACGCAGCCTTGTGCGCTACACCATCTTGGCGCAGGGCTGCAACAAGGTGGCCGCGGGCATTACCGAAAACCTGCCCACCAGCGACGAGCCGGAGCGCTACTGCCCCAAATGCGGCAGGCCCTTTATCCGCAACACCCAGCTCTGCCCCTACTGTCAGGACAAAAAGAAGATCTATACCACGCTCTGGCGCATGACCAAGGGCATGAGACTCTGGATCATGGCACCGCTGATGACGGCAGCCGTGGCGCTTTGCCTGACCTTTATTGCCCCCATTTTTCAGGAATCCCTGATCAACGATTACATTCTTGCCGAGCATCCGCTCTCAATGGACAACTGGCAGGATTGGCTTTGGATGTTCTTACTGATTTCGGGCGCCATCGTATCAATCGACGTGCTGCACCGTATTCTCAATATCGTGCAAAGCCGCATTTCTGCCGTTACGGGCGCGCGCTTTACGCGTATGCTGCGCACGCTGCTCTTTGAAAAGATCCAGATGCTTTCCATGGCGTCGGTGCAGAAAAAGTCCACAGGTGACCTGATGGGACGTATCAACAACGACGTCAACGTGGTGCAAAACTTTATCGTACACCTGTTGCCCACCTATTTTGCGCAGTTCGTCTCGTTTATCGTGGGCTTTATTCTGATCGTGACCATGAGCTTCCGCCTGGGTGTGCCCATGCTGGCTCTGTATATTTTCCTGCCCCTGCCCATCGTGCTTTTTGCAATCTGGAAATTCCGCGACAAGATGAAGCTGCGCAACCGCCGCGCATGGATTTTGGGCAGACACACCAATCTGACCCTGCAGGACACCTTGAGCGGTATCCGCGTGGTCAAGACCTACGGCCGCGAGCAGAGTGCGATTGAGACCTTTGCCGACTGCACCGAAAAGCAGGCGGTACAAAACTACTCCAACGCAAAGCTGTTTGATACGGTATTCCCCGTGCTTGCGTTCATCATGCGCCTTGGCAGCTATCTGATTCTGTGGCACGGTAACCTGCTTTTGTTCCGCGGCGCGCTGGGCGTTGGTACGCTCAACCGCTTCAATACCTACACAAGCATCATTTACGCGCCCCTGATGCAGATCACCACCATTCCGCGTAACATTTCAGAATTCATGACCTCGTTTGGAAAGATCATGGAGATCATGGAGGAACAGCCCGAAATTGCGGACGTTGCAAAGCCGCAGCACGTCAAGCTGTCGGGTGCGGTCAGCGTCAAGCACGTCACCTTTGGCTACGAGAGCGCTTCTCCCGTGCTCAAGGACGTCTCCTTGGAGGTTCGTCCCGGCGAGATGATCGGCATTGTCGGTCACTCCGGCTGCGGAAAGTCCACGCTGATCAATCTGATCATGCGTCTTTACGACCCTGCCGAGGGCTGCATTGAATTCGACGGCATCAACGCAAAGGACATCGAGCAAGCGTCCTTGCGCTCGCAGATGGGCGTGGTGCTGCAGGAGACACACCTGTTTTCGGGCACAGTACGCGACAACATCCGCTACGCAAAGCCGCACGCCACCAACGCAGAGGTGATTGCCGCTGCGCGCGCCGCCAACGCGCATGACTTTATCATGTCGTTGCCGCAGGGATACAATACGGTGGTTGGCGAAAAGGGCTATTCCCTTTCGGGCGGCGAGAGACAACGCGTAGCCATTGCGCGTGCGCTGATCCACAATCCCAAGATTTTGATCTTGGACGAAGCAACCGCGGCGCTTGACACCGAGACCGAAAAGCTGATCCAGGACGCGATTGACGGCATGACCGAAAACCGCACGGTATTTGCCATTGCGCACCGTCTTTCCACGCTGCGTAACGCAGACCGCATCCTGGTGCTTGACCACGGCGAGGTTGCCGAATGCGGCACGCACGTTGAGCTTCTCGAGCAAAAAGGCATTTACTACAAGCTGGTTATGGCGCAGGCACGTGCCGCGCTGGAAAAAACCGGAGGAATGATGTAGCATAGACTGCGCTGCATCAGTGAAAAATCGGCAGAGAACTTGTTTCCTCTGCCGATTTGTGCTATAATGGGACTACCTCGTAGGGCGGGGGCTTGCTCCCGCTGTCACAAAAGATTTATGCCGATAAAGCAGCGGGAGTAAACCCCCGCCCTACATTTGTCCCAATGCCTTTTGTCATACAAAAGCGAAACTGATGTGATCAATCAGACGAACGAAAAAATTAACGGAGGTGTTGAAATGCAAAAGCCTGAAATGATTATTTTTGATTATGGACGCACATTGCTATATCAGCCAAACTTTAATACGTCAAATGGAAATAAGGCAATTTATCCATATATAAACAGAAATCCGCGCAATATTTCATTTGAAGAATATGATCAAACCATTATTGAATTATTTGCAAAGATCAAGGCGGAACGAGGAAATATCATCGAGATTCACGAGCATAATTTTTTGAAATTAGCAATGAACTATATGGATATTTCGTTTTCTGTATCAATAGAAGAGGCAGAAGAAATCATTATGAACGGGATATCACAAGGTGCCATAATGCCTGATGCTGATAAACTGCTTGATTATCTCAATTCAAAAGGAATCCGGACAGGCGTAATAAGCAATAATTGCTTTTCGGGTAATGCCTTGAAAAAGCTATTTGACAGACTTCTTCCAAATAACAAGTTTGAATTTGTTTTAGTGTCAAGTGATTACATCTTCAGAAAGCCACATAGTATGATGTTTGATATTGCATTACAAAAAGCGGGATTGTCTGCTGATAAAGTGTGGTATTGCGGCGATAGTATCGTTGCAGACGTGCAAGGTGCAAAAAATGTTGGAATGTTTCCTGTTTTATATGAAGGAATGACTGTTGACGGTGCCAATCCTTTTGCGCTTCAGAATGACAATTTGGAAATTGATTTTGAATATTTGCATATTCAAGATTGGAATAAATTGATCGATATATTGGTGGAGGATGCATGGTCAATTCAGCCGATTCTCCTCCCAATTAATGGTTTTTTTTATTATTACGTACATAGCACGTCAACTCCATCTTTAAT
>JAZNYL010000101.1:0-4489 GCA_045594445.1 Eubacteriales bacterium | reverse complement strand
GGCCTCCGACTTGGTTTTTCTCATGTAAAAAATCAACAAGCGTAGGGGGCGACGTCCTCGACGCCCCGGGCAGGCACAAACAATCTTTTGTAGGGACCGGCCTCCCGGACGGTCCGTTTGAGAAGTTAGTTTGTAGCCACCCGGGGCGTCGAGGACGTCGCCCCCTACGGTGTTTATTGTAATTATCGGGTTATGTTTTTTCGCTAATTCCGCAGTCCGATGGGGCTGCTTTATTATTTGAACGAAAAATTTTCCGCAGAATAATTGCCAAGGTAAAACTTTGTTCATACTACTTTAACGAAATGATGCAATGCAGATGCTATAATAATGTCAAATTCCGTCGAAGGAGGGTGCTTATGAAAAAACTGATCAAGCTTGTCACGGGAAGATTTGTGTGGATCAGCCTGGCAATCGTGCTGCAGCTTGTCTGGACCTTTACCATTCTGTACTTTCTGAGCTCGCATTACGCCCCCGTTTCGGCAGTTCTGACGCTGATCTCTCTTTTGATTCTGATACCCATCATAGAGCGTCCCGCCACCCCCGAGGTCAAAATGGCGTGGGCTATCCCGATTCTGATTTTTCCCGTGTTCGGCGGCATTCTGTATCTGATGTCGGGTGCATCGCGCCCCAGACGAAAGATGCGCCGCGCTCTTGCCAAGCATAAGGAGCAGGGAAACGCGTATTTGCCTGACGGAGAGGACGCCATTGCGGATATCCGTGCCGCGTGTGCGACCGATGCAGGGCAGTTCGTCTATCTCCAAAACCAGGGCTATCCCTGCTACCATGGCCAAAAATCGCACTTTTACACCAGCGGCGAGCAAGCCTTTCCCGATATGCTTGCTGCCCTGGAATCTGCCGAGAGATTCATTTTTATTGAGTATTTCATCATCAACAAGGGCGAGATGTGGACGCCCATGCTGGAGATTTTAGAGCGCAAGGCGGCGTCCGGCGTCAAGGTCAAGATCATTTACGACGACGTCGGAAGCATGCGCGGCCTGCCTCACGCCTACGATAAGGTGCTGGAGAAAAAGGGAATTGCTTGCATTCGCTTTAACCCGTACAGACCTGTGTATTCCATGATCATGAACAACCGCGACCACCGCAAATTTTTGATCGTGGACGGCAAGATCGGCTTTACTGGCGGCATCAATATCGCGGACGAATATATCAATAAAGAGCAAAGATTCGGCTACTGGAAGGATAATGCCGTGCGCATCGAGGGAGACGCGGTGCGCGGTATGACGCTGTCGTTTTTACAGATGTGGAACGCCTGCAGAGCAAAAAAGGATGAACCTACGGCCGATCCTGCCGAATTTCTCGTTCCCATGAGCGGCAAGAGCTGCGGGCAGGGGTACGTGGTGCCTTATGCCGACGCGCCCGTGGACGCGGAGTATTTAGCCGAGAACGTGTACCTGAATATTATCAACAACGCCACCGGATATCTGTATATCGCCACGCCGTATCTGATCATTGATTCGCAAATGCAGACCGCGCTTGTGCTGGCAGCCAAGCGGGGCGTGGACGTGCGCATTATTCTGCCGGAGATCCCGGATAAAAAGGTGGTCAATCAGGTTACCAAGTCGCATTATGCGGTGCTTTTGGAGAATGGGATCAAGATCTATCAGTATACCCCCGGCTTCATTCACGAAAAGTGCGTGCTGTGCGACGATAAGATCGCCACGGTGGGCACGGTCAATCTGGACTACCGCAGCCTGTATCTGCACTATGAAAACGGCTGTGTCTTTTACGGCGGTGATATTATCGGCGAGATCCGTGCCTCCATGGAGGAGAATTTTGAGGTCAGCCGTCGTATTGTAACCGTCAATAAAAAGCAACGCTGGCTGATCTCGCGCTTGTATTATGCCGTGATCCGTCTGCTCGCACCGGTGATGTGAGCCTTCGGCTAATGCAGAATGATTGCAGAAAAACCGCTCGTTTGAGCGGTTTTTCTGCATGGTGTTGTAGGGGGGCTTGCTCCCGCTGTTTCATCTGTGTTAAAATATACTCTCGATTATCTTGGAGGCGCAGGCAGGGGAGTATCGCCAGCTGTCGATGTGCGTGACTTGCTCGGTATCCACAAAATATCGGATGCCCGAATGTGCCGCCTCTCCGCGATATGCGTCGATCAGCACCAGCTTGATCTTCATGCGCTCGGGCTGAATGCTCTTGATGTAAACGCCTGTGTAACGGCCGATACAGGCCTGCATTTTGGCCGCCTGTGTGCCGTCCGTGTCTGCGCGCAGCTCGGCAAGTCCTGCGAGATTGGGCGTCAGCTCCACGAAAATGCCGTATTTCTCCACGCTGCGGATAATGCCTGCCGCGGTCTGACCGGGTGAGAACAGTGCAGCGTTTTGCTCCCACGTGCCAAGCAGCTCGCGTAGGGAAAGCGTGATCCTGCCTGTCTCGGGATCAACGGCGCGTACCACGCAAGAGAGCATCATGCCGGGGCTCAGGCGGTCGGAGGGGTGCGCGATGCGCGAGACCGAAATGCCGTCCAAGGGCAAAAGGGCACAGATGCCGCAGCCCATGTCTGCAAACGCGCCAAAGCGTTCCAGGTGCGTCACGCGCACGGGAATGATGTCGCCCGGGATCAGATTGTCCAGGGAATACAAGGCGCATCTGCGCTGTGCGTTTTTGCGTGAGAGTAGCGCCAAGGGCGTGCCCGTGTGAGAGTAGGTAACGTGCTCTACCGTAAAGCAGACAGGCTTTCCCACGCGCGAGATGATGGCGATATCCTTGACCTGCTCGCCCTCGCGGCAAAGCACGGCCTCAGAGCGGGGAATCACGCCGCGCATGCAGCCAAGATCCACGTGCAGATTCATTTCCTTATCGCAAAGAATGGCGTTGGCTTCCAGGATGGCGCCATTCTCCGCAGCTTTTTCTATAGATGAGGGGCTTGCCAGTGCCTCGCGGTTTTCTTTTGTTGCGATGCGGCAGCCCTCGGGTAAATACGTATTTTGCATGCTTGTGCTTCCTTTCCTTTGCATTGGTTATTTCACTATATGCAAAAAGGGAATATGACATGCAGGGCCCCTTGCGAAAAATTGTGATCGGCCAAAAAGAGAAATGGCCAAAAAACGCTAAAAAAACGAGAAAACGAGAGCATTGTATATGCTAAATTAAAATTTTCCAACTTTTTTTCAAAAAGCTCTTGACAAGTGTGAAAGTGCATGATATAATATGCCGGTAATGAAAACTATCACTATGTTTTGAAAGGAAAATTAACATGTCCACATTCATGCAGAAGAAAGAAGCTGTAGTTCGTAAGTGGTATGTTCTCGATGCAGCAGGCAAGCCCATGGGCAAGACCGCTGTTGCAGCTGCAGACCTGCTCCGCGGCAAGAACGACCCTACCTACACCCCCCACGTTGACTGCGGTAACTTCGTTGTTATCATTAACGCAGATAAGGCAGTTCTGACCGGCAAGAAGCTGGAGCAGAAGTACCACTACCACCACTCCGGTTACATCGGCGGTATGAAGGCTATTCAGTACAAGGAACTGATGGCAAAGAGACCCGAGATGGCTATGGAGCTGGCAGTTAAGGGTATGCTCCCCCACAACACACTCGGCCGCACCGCATTTACCAGACTGAAGGTTTATGCAGGTGAAGCTCACAAGCACCAGGCTCAGAAGCCCGAAGCTTACGAGTTTTAATCGAGAGAAAGGAAGGAGATAACCAATGTATACCAGTGCAAAGCCCTATTTCTACGGAACCGGCAGAAGAAAGAAGTCCATCGCTCGCGTAAGACTGTATCCCGGTACCGGTGTTATCACCATCAATGGTCGTGACATTGACGATTACTTCGGTCTTGAGACCCTGAAGCTGATCGTAAACCAGCCCTTCGGCACCACCGAGACCATGGGCAAGTTCGATATCGTTGCTACCGTTAACGGCGGCGGCATTTCCGGCCAGGCAGGCGCAATCCGTCACGGTGTTGCTCGCGCACTCCTGAACGTTGACGCGAACTACAGACCCGCTCTCAAGGCAGCAGGTTTCCTGACCAGAGACCCTCGTATGAAGGAAAGAAAGAAGTACGGTCTGAAGGCTGCACGTCGTGCACCTCAGTTCTCCAAGAGATAATTTCATTATCTCTATACAAAAAAACCACCGATGCTATCGGTGGTTTTTTTGGTGGAGAACTTCGGTGCACTGCGTGCCGGCCCTCCACCGTCGCATAGTCGTTGCGTGTCGCTCGATACACTCGCTCCTTCAACTCCTTGCTTTGGGCGGTTTCGCTGCGACAAAAACAATAATCAATTGTTTTTGTCTTGCTACCCAGTTCTCCAAGAGATAATTACCCTTTCGGGATTATTTCGATATACAAAAAGCTCTGCTTCTGCAGGGCTTTTTGTTATTGTAGGGGCGATTCACGAATCGCCGATTTTTCGCATTATATGACGCTTTTGTCGTTCTTTGTTGAGATAAGGCATCATCTTCTGCCGCTAACAAATTATCTTGGCAATGGGCAGTACGTCAAAGTACAACCC
>JAZNYL010000100.1:0-16459 GCA_045594445.1 Eubacteriales bacterium | reverse complement strand
CCGACTTCGTCGGGAGCTCCCTCCCGGAGGGAGCCTATTGAAGCGTTCGTACAACTTTAGGGGTATGGGCTTTGCTCGAAGCCTTTGTAATACAAAGGCGAAACTGGCGCGCGATAAATAAGGAGATTATTCTATGTTCCCGATCAAGTTAGATGGAGCAATTGTTCTGTACTATACCTTGCAAGATGATTATGGTTATAGTATTTTTCCAAATGGAAAAATTGCTGATTATTATCATTACCTTGCGATTTGCAAATACTCCAAAGATGATAAATATTATTTATTCCGTTGCGATGAGAATTATGAAGTAGTAAGTGATACGCTGCATGATAGCATTGAAGAATGTATGGCGATTGCTTCCCAGTACAAAGATAACATCGTTTGGAATAAAGCGTAGTAATCTATCAAGCCCAATAAAGATACCCCGACAGACCATTAAAAATCTGTCGGGGCTAATTATTTGTTTACTTCATAACATTTTTTCATCCGTAGGGGAGACCTGCGGTCTCCCGCGGGCGAACACAGTTCGCCCCTACAGTGGTGTTAGATAAATGTTTCGTAATTTCTCCGATAAGAACATCACGCTTTTTACTGCGGTGTTTTCTGTTTTCGGCACACTTTCGGTTGACAAACGCACCCCTTGTGCGGTATAATTAAAATGATATATTATGGAATTTGCAGAGGTACGGATATGATTACGGATACCATAGCGGCAATCAGCACGCCGTACGGTAAGGGCGGCGTGGCACTCATCCGCGTCAGCGGCGAGAGAGCGGTGGATATTGCCAATCGGGTGTTTCTCCCCGCGGGCGGCAAGCGACTTTGCGAGCTGGCTGCCAACTATATGACCTACGGCCGCATCGTGGACGCCTCGGACGGTGGCGTGCCCATCGACGACGGTATGGCGGTGGTGTTCTATGCGCCGCATTCCTTTACGGGTGAGAACACGGTAGAAATCACCTGTCACGGCGGCGTGCTGGTCACGCAAAGCGTACTGACCTGCCTTCTTGCTGCAGGTGCGCGACCTGCCGAGGCGGGCGAGTTTACCAAGCGCGCGTTTATCAACGGGAAATTGGGGCTTTCGGCTGCCGAGGCGCTGGGCAATCTGCTTGAGGCGGGCACCCGAGAGCAAATGCTGCTCTCGGGCGCGGGCATGCGCGGTGCTTTGAGTAAGCAAACCAATGAAATATACGATGGCCTTTGCATGGTGCTTTCCAGCATTTTTGCGCGCATCGACTATCCGGACGAGGATCTGGCCGACATGAGCCGCGAGCAGATGCGTGAGGCGCTTATGGATGCACTTGACAAAACCGAGGCGCTGGCAGCAACCTATCGCACGGGGCACGCGGTCGCCGAGGGCATTCCCACGGTGATTTGCGGACGCGCCAACAGCGGCAAGAGCTCGCTTTATAATCGCATCGTGGGCAGGGAAGCGGCTATCGTAACCGATATTGCGGGCACGACGCGCGACGTGCTGACCGAAACGGCGGCCATCGGGCGCGTGACTGTGCGCTTACACGACACGGCAGGCCTACGTGAGTCGGACGACCGCGTGGAGCAGATCGGCGTGCAAAGAGCCTTGGAATACCTTGAGAGTGCCGAGCTGGTGCTGGCGGTGTTTGACGCCTGCGTGCCGCTGACCGACCAAGACGGCAATCTTTTGGAAAAGCTGAAGACGCACGGCGGCTGTGTGATCGGCGTGATCAACAAAACAGATGCTGCGAGTGCCGATCAGGTGCAGGCTTTGCGTGAGAAATTGGCAGCGTGCACGTCCTGCACGGTATGCCTGTCCGCCAAAACGGGCCAAGGGTTTGACGCTTTGACCGAGGCTGTCAACGACGCATTTATTGACGGCGCAATCGATCTGCGCCACGATGCCGTGGTGGCAAACGCGCGCCAGCATGCCGCGCTGCTTGCGGCCAAGGAGCGCATCGGGCAGGCGATTGACGCCATTGATTTTGGCTTGCCGGTCGATCTTTGCTGCTCGGATGTGGAGCAGGCGGCGGCAGCCGTGGCCGAGGTGGACGGCAGGGCCGTCTCCGAGGACGTGGTTGCGGGAATTTTCGCACATTTCTGCGTTGGGAAATAAAAAATAAAAATACATAGGAGAAGTGTTATGAATCAACAAACCGATCCCAAGTACCAAGCGTTATTCACACCTTGGAAAATCGGCAACGTCGAGATCAAAAACCGCATCGTCATGTGCCCCATGGGCGGCACGTCGCTGTTCGGTTGGTTTGAGCTGACGGGATGCCATTTTGACAAGGAGGCTGCAAAGCTGTTCTTGGAGCGCGCCGACAACAACGTCGGTCTGATCATCCCCGGCATCGCGCCTGTGCGTGATACCTTCTGGGGCAAGTGGCTGTGGCAGAACCCCAAGATGTTTGAGGATCTCAAGGAATTTATGGACGAGATCCACAAGTCGGGCGCAAAGCTGTTCATCCAGCTGACTGCAGGCATGGGACGCTCCTGGGCGATCACCGATCTGATCGCACCCTTGCACAAGAACAAGTTTACCCGTGCTGTGATCAAGCCCGTGATCGATACCTCGCACGAGCTTGCCAGTCCCAGCCCTCAGCCCTCAAGATGGGCGCACGATATCATCTGCCCCGAGATCACGGTGGAGCAGATCCACGAGATCATCGAGGCCTTTGCCAAGACCGCAAAGCTTTGCAAGGATGCAGGCGTGGACGGCGTGGAGGTGCACGCGGTGCACGAGGGCTATTTGCTTGACCAGTTTGCGATTGAATTTTTCAACAAGCGTACCGACGAGTACGGCGGCAGCTTCGAAAACCGCTATCGCTTCGCAGCCGAGATCGTCAAGGCGATCAAGGAAAAGTGCGGTGCGGATTATCCCGTATCTCTGCGCTATTCGGTAGAGTCCAAGATGAAGGGCTTTTGCGAGGGTGCAATGCCGGGTGAGGACTACGTCGAGGTCGGCCGAAATATGGAAGAGAGCGAAAAGGCAGTCAAGTTCCTGCAGGATGCGGGCTACGATATGCTCAACGCGGATAACGGCACCTACGACTCCTGGTATTGGGCACATCCGCCGATGTATATGCCCGAGAACTGCAACCTTGAGGATGTGGCACACATCAAGCAGTTTGTGGATATCCCCGTGGTTTGCGCGGGCAGAATGGATCCCGAGGTGGGCGCCAAGGCGATTGCCGAGGGCAGGATTGACGGTATGGGCGTGGCGCGTCAGTTCCTGGTTGATCCCGAGTGGGTGACCAAGCTGATCGAGGACAGACTTGAGGACATCAAGCCCTGCATCTGCTGCCACGCAGGTTGCTTCAACTTCTCCCGCTCCAAGGGACATGCCAACACGCAGGATCTGACCGACACCATGGGTCTTTCCCGTTGTGCGCTCAATCCGCAGACCATGCAGTCCAAGAAATATCATATTGAGCCTGCCAAGAAGCAAAAGAAAATCGCTGTCATCGGCGGTGGTATCGGCGGTATGGAGGCAGCTATCGTTTGCGCAAAGAGAGGCCACAAGGTCACGCTGTACGAAAAGAGCGACAAGCTGGGCGGCGTGTTCATCGCGGCTGCCGCACCTTCCTTCAAGGAAAAGGACCGCGATCTGATCGCGTGGTATATCCGCGAGATGGCAAAGCATCCTATTGAAATTAAGTTTAACACCGAGGTCAAGGACGTCAAGGCTCTGGATGCCGACGAGGTCATCGTGGCAACCGGTGCTGTGGCAAAGAAGATCCCGATCCCCGGCGTAGAGCGTTCGATCGAGGCGGTCGACTTCCTGCTTGGTAACAAGACCGTAGGCAACAAGGTAGTCATCATCGGCGGAGGCCTTACGGGCTGCGAGATCGCGTACGAGCTGTATCTTCAGGGCAAGCAGCCCACCATTGTGGAAATGCAGGACGATTTGATTACCACCAAGGGCATCTGCCTTGCAAATACCTCTTATCTGCGCGATTTCTTCAAGACCAATCAGGTACCCGTTCTGCTGGAAACCGGTGTGTGCGAGATCACCGAGAGCGGCGTCGTGGTCAAGCATAAGGACGGCTCCACCGAGGCGATTGAGGCTGATTCGGTCATTCTCTCGGTTGGCTATAACCCCGCACCCGTGGCAACCAAGGGCGTGCACGTGATTGGTGACGCCAAGGCGGTTGGCAACCTGCGCACCGTAATCTGGGGCGCTTGGGACGTGGCAATGAAGCTGTAAAATGCGTAGGGGCGACCTGCGGTCGCCCGCGGGCGCACACAGTGCGCCCCTACGATTGATTTTAGATGATGAAAGGATATACGTCTATGATACTGACAAAAGAACAACAGGCAATTCTGGACGGTGAAAAAGGCGAAACCATGGCCAAGGTCATGAAAACGCTGGTCATGTACGGTGACGCGTTTGAGGCCGAAAAGCTGGTGCCCATTACCTCCAAGTATAATCACCTTGTAACCTCGTTTGGCCTCAAGGTCATGTCTCCCGTGTACGATCTGATGCAGCAGCTGCTGGATGCAGGCGTGGTATCGGATCAGAAATTCTCGGTTGACCCCAGACCTCTTGACAAGAACGTACCCGCAAACGTGCTGCAGAACTTCGTGTTCAACAAGTTCATGTATACCAAGCAGGATTTCTATGAGGATCAGCTGCACAAGCTGGGTCTGATGGACGATAAGGCATTCTCCTGCACCTGCTATATGGACGAGGTAGGCAACAAGCCCGGCAAGGGCGACGTGCTTTCCTGGGCAGAGTCCTCGGCCGTTGTGTATGCAAACTCTGTGCTGGGTGCAAGATGTAACCGTAACTCGGGCATCATTGATATCATGGGCTCAATCGTGGGCTACGTGCCTTATTTCGGACTTCTGACCGACGAGGGAAGAAAGGCTACTTGGGTCATCAAGGTGCAAACCACCAAGAAGCCCGAGGCACAGCTGCTGGGTTCGGCGATTGGTATGAAGGTCATGGAGGACGTGCCTTACGTGGTCGGCCTGGATCAGTGGATCGGTACAGAGCTGGATGATGCCGCTTGCGCATACCTCAAGGATTTTGGTGCGGCAACCGCATCCAACGGCGCTGTCGGCCTTTACCATATCGCAAACCTGACTCCCGAGGCCGTAGAGCTTGGCGAATCTTTGATCGCCGAGGGCGCGAAGGAGTATATCATCGACGACGCTGAGCTGCAGCGCGTACAGGACAATTATCCCGTGATGTGGAAGAACGCGGACGCAACCCCCAAGCTTTGCTTTGTCGGCTGCCCGCACCTGTCCTTGGAGCAGCTCAAGACATGGACCGACAACATCGAGGCAGCTCTTGCCGCAAACGGACACAAGAAGGTGGTCATTCCCACCGTTCTGACCGCAGCACCTGCCGTGCTGGAGGCGTTCAACCAGACCGATTACGCCGCAAGACTCAAGGCAACAGGCGTCATCACCTCGTATATTTGCCCCTTAATGTATATGAACAATCCGCTTTGCAAAAAGATGCCGGTCATCACCTCGTCCAACAAGCTGCGCACCTACACAAGCTCCAGATATTACAGAGACGAGGAAATTTTGCAGGCTATTACGGGAGGTAACAAGGCATGAGAGAATTCAAGGGTAGAGTCGTCACCCCCGGCCAGGTCACGGCCGAGGCACTGGTGACCACGCAGGGCTTTAACACGCTGGCATCCTTCCAGATGGCGCTGCAGTTTGGTGATAAGCAGGTCAAGTGCGGCGACCAGAATAACACAGATATTCACGGCAAGCCCATGATCGGCAAAGCACTTTGCCTGCCGCAGACCATCGGCTCGACCACGGGCGGACTTGTGCTGTATTGCGCGTGCGCCATGGAAAAGAGCCCCGCTTGCATGCTGTTTGCAAACCATATCGACTCGCTGGCAGCCGCAGGCGCGGTGCTGGCTGACGTTTGGGTCGAGGGCGTCAGCATGCCTGTCGTGGATTGCCTTGGCGATGAGTTTCTCGCTTACGTCAAGGACGGCATGACCGTCACCGTCAAAGAGGACGGTGTGGTCGTTGTAGAGTAAACAGCAAAAAATAGTATAAGAAAACCTCCTCCTTGCCTTAGCAGGGAGGAGGTTTTTGTATTATTGTAGGCTGATACGAACGTCACCGTTGACTATTTCAATTGTGATGTCATTTGAAAACCGGTCATTATTGAAGTGCTTGAAGCGCTTTAAAATTTCAATCATTTTGGTGGCGTTTTCTGTACCAAATTTTCTTTCCATCACATCAAGTCCGATGATTTCGATGCGTATGGGTTCTCCGTACATATCGGTCAGGCAATCCCAAAATGCAGACCAATTACAACCGTAATAATCCGGAAATTCCAGGGCCTCCCAAATTACACGGTGTATATCAAAGTAATAGTTGACGTTTGAAAAATCTATCGTATATTTTTCTTTGCTCATAGGGTCTCCTTATTGTGTGACTTCGTAGAATGTATGGTAATGATCGTATGTTACAAACATTAGACCGTCGTTCGAATATAGGATTCTGCTTCGGTTTCGGCTTCCTCCGACATAATTGATGTCCGCCTCATACCATACTCTTCCGGATACATATGGCAACTTACAATCATCGTTATCGTACACATCACCGCCAATCATTTTTCAGGTATATTACCTCCCATTATATATTGTGCTTAATCATTTGTCAATGAAAATGTTATGAAAAGTGCAGACCCGTTTGAATGGCTGTGATTTATTATAACATTATGATTACAGGTTGTCGTCCCCCCGCTCACTTTCGCAAAGTTGCTGTGGTGCAATGAATCACGTAAGAAAATCTCCTCCTTGCCTTGGCAGGGAGGAGGTTTTTTGGTTATACACATATTTGCAGGGGACGGCGCCCTCGACGTCCCGAGTTGCCCGACACCTTGAGTGTCATCCTGAGCGGAGCCCCTGCCCGTCATCCTCGAGCAAGCATTCCCATTTTTAAGATTCTTCGCTGCGCTCAAGAATGACAAAAATGGGAATGCGCCGCGAAGGATCTTGGCAGGGGCTCCGCTTATGATGCACACGTGACACTTTTACAAATACTTCTGCATCATATATTCATCAAGCAGAGAACCATCCCTTTGGCGAATGGCGTTTGGCTTTTTGCCGACAATCTCAAAGCCGTATTTTTCATAAAGTGCTCTTGCGCGGTTATTGCCCTCGATAAATTCCAATTCCATGATCATGATGCCGTGCTTCCGTGCTGCTGCGATCATTTGTTCAAACATGGCAGAGCCGATGCCTAAGGCCCAGTAATCCTGCAGGATTGCAATGGCAATGGTCGCGCGATGGCTTGTTTTCATGCCCGTGTGAAACATGACCTCGCAGTTTCCCGCAAGCTTGCCATCCACAAAGCAGACAATGGCAAGGGTGTTTGGCGACTCACGTCGGTTTTGCACCCAGGCCTGCTCACGCTCCAGTGTCATGCTTGCCCATTCCTCGGGATATCGTGCCAAAAATTCGGTTTCACCGCAAGCCTTGGTGATGTATGCCAGCAAATCTGCCGCGTCCGCAACCTCGGGGGAGCGCAGAACGGCCTGCCTGCCGTCCTTGAGTTGTATTTGTATTGGTTGTAATATCATGGTATTTCTCCTTTCGGTCATAAATTGAAGGGGCGAACTGTAGGGGAGCAATATTTGCAAGCAAATGCATACTCCTGCACGCGATGATGGCGGATTGGCGTTTGGGTGACGCGATCATGAACCATTTACGGGCGGGAGGATAATATCCTCCCCTACGGAGTATGCTTATCGTTATGCTTGTGGGGAGGCGTTTCGCCTCCCGATCTTTCGTGTCACGCAATCCCAAAATGCTCTTTGATCATCTTGGCCACCTCGTCCGGGGCAAGATTGGTGTTGTCGATCTTGAGATAGCTCTCAAAGGGCAAAATCTCACCTTCGCGGGAATTGAGACGGTGCGTTGCTTGCGTATGTCGCATCTCGGCCTCGCTTCGCTCCAAGTTGCGCTTGGATTCCTTTTGCGCAAGGCGGTTTTCGCTCTTATTGCGTGCCAGACGCTCTTCAAAATCCGCGCAAAGCTCGACGACGTGGCAATCTGCGCCGTGCGATGAAAACAGTTCTATGATTTCGTGCAAATAAAGAAATTCACTCGGCTGGTCAAAATCCATCATGTAGGTAAAGATCAGCCCGGGAAGGTGGCCCGCGGCAAACTGCTCAAACACGGTCTTGCGGATGGTCTCGTTGAGTTCGCGGAATCCGGGTGTGCCGAAATCAAACAGCTTGAGTGCGAGCTCAATGGACATGTGGTTGTGAAACAGGCGCAGGCCCGTGATCTTGGCCAGCTCCTGCCCAACCGTCATTTTGCCCACCGCGTGCGGGCCCGTGATGATGACTAAGGTTTTGCTCATGGTTTCATCTCCTTTTTGTAAAGTGCCAGCGTCAGGCTTTGGCCACCGGGTCTGCGTTCGCCCGTGTCGCAAAATCCGACCTTTTGATAACAGCGTTTGTTTTTCTCCATGTCGATGGGAAAATCTACGAAAAAGCGTCGCGCATCGGGGAATTCGCGCTCGCAAAGTAAGATAGCCGCAGCAGCAATGCCTTTGTTTTGGTATTTTGGATCGATCCAGATGCGGCAGAGGTAGTATTCGCCCTCGCCCAAAAATTTGTCGGGAGTGTATTTGCCATGCAGACGATAAAAGATTCCGCCAACCATTTCTCCGTCGCAGAGAATGGTAAAGATGCGGTAGTTTGGAGTCATGCGCAAAAGTAGATCGTCTGCACCGCGCAAAGCGGGGCTGCCTTCATCGTGATATTTTTCGTATAGCGGCATAAAAGCTGCTTTTTGAATTCTGACAAGCGCCTCTGCCTCGCAGGGCGCTGTGTTTTTGATTGTGATGTTCATGTCAAATTTTCCTCAATACGTCCAAAATATGATTGGTCGCGCCCACCATGTCGGGGCGTTCGCAAATGCTCAGGTGATATTTCATGTAAAGCGCAAAGGTTTCCGCGTCCATGGCGTCCACCTTGTCGCCAATGTAGTGCGTCAGCATATCCGCGCCCACGTAATGCAACCGCTGTACGGGCAGGGGAGATACCAGCGCGTCAACGTCCTCCTTGCGGTACAGGGC
Organism: Eubacteriales bacterium; assembly: GCA_045594445.1. GTDB lineage: Bacteria > Bacillota > Clostridia > Oscillospirales > CAG-272 > SVQP01. The sequence continues at coordinate 7,414 of JAZNYL010000100.1, read as the reverse complement.
AAAGATCTCGGCGGGTGTGGAACTCAGCGCAAAGGTGTCGTAGTCGATCAGATCCTTGTATTGCGGATCGTGAATACCACCGCGCGCAAAGCAGAATTGGTAAACCGTCATGTCGCTGTTGCAGTATGCGGCAAAGACCGTGCCACCCGGGCGGGTCACGCGCACCGCCTCACAAAGAGCGGCGTGCTTGTCCTCGTCGGTGTAGAGGTGATACATGGGGCCAAGCAGCAGCGTGACGTCGTAGGTGTCCGAGGAGAATTCCGATAGGTCAATCGCGTCGCCCTGCGAGATCGAGATGCATTCGCCCTCTTTGGTGTTGCGCATAAAGGCCTCGATATTGCACTCCATCAGCTCCACGGCGGTTACGTCGTAGCCCTTTTGCGCAAAATAATGCGAATAGCGTCCCGTGCCCGCGCCGATCTCCAGAATGGTCATGCCCGGCTTTAAGTATTTTTCAATATAGTGTACGGTAGTCAGAAATTCCACCGATCCGTGCTGTGAACCAAGACGTGCGTGCTCGTCGTAGTTTTCGTAGTAGCTTTTCAGTGCTTCAATTCGTTCCATTTATTAACCCCCAAAAACAAAAACGGTGCAAATCTCTCCACCCGACTTGCACCGCCAAACCTGATATTGATAGCCTTACAATTTCGCTATCACAAAAATGGGTATGACAACACAAGCCCGACGGTATCCCAGTACATGGGGTACATGCCGCGCACGTTCTCGGTATTCAGAACGGTTGTGAATCCGAACATTGTCATAGCTCCTTTTTTGTATTTTGCTCAGTATAACATGCAATTTTGCATTTGTCAAGAGGTGTGTGAGAGATTATTGCCACTCCCGATCCAGCACCTTGCGTCTGTTTTTCAAAAAATCCAAGAGGAATCGGTAGTTTTGCTCGGTAATATCATCCTTGTCCGAGTACCAAAGCTGATCGTTGAGCGCAAGAGATTGGTCGATCTCGCCCTTGTAGCTCTGTACGTAAACGATGCAATCGCCCAGCACCTCGGAATAGTAGGTCTGATATCGCTCGCAAAGCATGGCGTAAAGCTCATCCGAGCGGGATACACCGCGGAAGAAATCGTTGGAATATTCAATCGTGCTGTCCACGTGATAATATTCGTTGGGCGCACCGGTCCAGGGCACGTACAGGCTGTAATCGTAATCCCAGATCGGACCGAACGCCAGCTTTTCGCCCGCGATCTGATAGGTGTAGAAGGATTTCCAGATGTGGTCGCGCTCGCCCATGATCTGGTCAATGATCATGTAATCGATCAGCGAGTCTACGTCCAAATAGTGCTTCAGCTTTTTGGTGTTGCCGTCATCGCATGCTTCCAGAATCTTGTTATAGTGATTTTCTAACTGCGAAAAGAAGGAATAAAACTGCTCGTCCGAGCAAAAATCCTGCTTTTGCGGATATTTGAGCGTGAAATAGCTGTTACACCACGCCACGTAGAAATAGTCCTCGCCTTCGATTGCCGAGGGGTCATGCTGTACGCCCTCGTCTAAGCAAACGTAGAAATTGAACTGGTCAAGGTTGGTCATGTCGGGGGTAATGGTTTGTTCTATATCCATGCGCCCCTCGTTTTCCTGCACCTGCTCGCAAAGCGTGTAAAGCCCCATATATTCACCGTTGAGGTAGAGGTTGACGTGATGCGGCGTGGGTGTGAATGCCAGCGCATCGGATGCCGCGCCAAGATAAAATGCGGTGGTATTGTGCATGCAGGAGGGATCAAGATATTCGGCAAGCAGCACCCAGCTCTTTGCCTTTTCCAGCCCGAAAAGCGAAACCTTTTGATTGAATTTGATGCGATAAGGCTTTTTGTCATAGCCCTGCGTGGAGTTACCGCGCAGTCGGATGCCGCCGCCTACGTTGTGGAACTCGTCCTCTGTGTTGACAAGATCTGCGCGCATGTCCACGTAGTCAAATTTGTTTTCAATCGGCGCGTCGCTTGTGTCAATGTGTAAAATGGGCAGCTCGCGCGTGACGTAGTCAAGCAGGAGATTGACCTTGGTATCTTTTGTCACGTTGGCTAGTGAAATTTCGTTGCCCTCATATACCTGACCGTCGATTTCGTAGCCCGTGTACACGTAGCCGCGCTTGACCCGGAACGATACGGGTACAAAATCAGCGTCCGTCACGTCCTGCACGACCTCGCCGCCCGAAAAGATCACAGCATCCTTGATCGGGCAGATGATTTCGACCACCGTGCGTCCGTCGTCGGGTTCGGTCTCGGTTTCGACTTCAGTCTCGATTTCGACTTCAGTCTCGGTTTCGACTTCAGTCTCGATTTGTGTTTCGGTAGTGCTGTCGGTCGTTTGTTCCTGCGGTGTGGATACGTCGTTGCACGCACCCAGCATAAGGCAAAGCAAAAGACCGAGGCAAAGCCATCTTTTTTTCATAAAAATCCTTTCTTATATGGATTCGGGATCGGGCTCAAGGCGTTTGCCCATGAGCAGAATGTATGCCACGATGCCCAGCTGAATGATGCCCGAAAGCGCGATCAGCCAGGGGATACCGCCCTCGTAGGTGTATCCAAACAGGGGGAGAGCGAAATTTTTGGAAAGGGCGACGAATACGGTACCAAACAGCAGTCCTGTAGCCGCGCCTATGTTGAACACGATCTGATAAAACGAGGTATAGCAGGTACGGTTGGCCTCGGGCATGTTGATATATTGCATATTGGCCACGATAGAGTTGCGTCCCACGCCCGCAAAATGCTGCGGCAGACGAATGACCAGCAGCATGGTTACAAGCAGCCAGGGCGCAAGGTCCGGACGGATGAGCGCGTAAAGCAGCTGCAAGGGGGATTCAATCATCAAAGCAAAGGCAAGCGCGCGCAGCCAGGAGGTTTTTTGAATGCGCTTTTGCCAGAATTTCATGGAGAAGGGGAAGAAGAAGGGATAGACGAAGATGATAAAGCAATAAAGGAAGTAGGTGATGCCGATGGTGTCCATCAGATAGACCTGCAAAAATGTGTTGTGGCAGTAAAGCGAGAACTGCCATGCAAACACGACCACCATGCAAAGCATGTATTTCTTGTTGGAGAGGGGAATGGTGATGATGTCACGGAATTTGGGCGTGCGGATCACGGGGTAGTCCACCTCGCGGGGCAGCGAGAGCAGAATGACGTCTACGACACCGAGGATAAAGCCGAAATGGCGCACGTACTCCAAAAATTTCAGCTGATCGGCAGGCATGGCGGCAAGGCGGTCGGCAAACACGGCTGCGACCAAAACCAGAATGCCGGGGAGCAGTGCAGCGGCGAACTGATTGAAGGTCATGTAATGCGCGCGAATGCTCTCGGGCAAAAACTTGACGTGCCATGCGGCATATCCCGAAACTGCGATGATGTTGAATATGTACGCAATGAATTGCAGCACCGACATGTAAATGATCAGCACGGTAGCGTTGGTGACAAAGCGTGGCAGCAGCGTCAGCGCAAAGATGCTGCAGACGTAGTACATGAGCTTACAAAAGCCGAGCACAAAGCGACGCTTTTTGAAGTGCGTCAGCAGAGCCGGCGCAAAAATGACGAAAAGACCTGCTATAAAGGGAGAGAAGGCTAAGATGCCGATCTCTTCGGGCTCCATGTGATAGCCGCGCAGAAATTCGGTCCAGAAAATACCGGTGGTGATGTAGTTGATCACCGCCTCCATCGCGACGGATAAAAGTAGCAGACAACGCGTGCGTGCGTCGGGATCCTTGAAGTTGAAGACCTGACCCATAGTCGTTTTTTTATGTTGCATGACAGCTCCTGACAAAAAGGAAAATTACATTACAATTATAGCCCACCCCATCGCGTTTGTCAATATTACGCGGGTTGGAATACGTGCAATTCGGTTTGGCTATGCAAAAAAGTCAAAGCCGAGCGTGCAGACGCGGACGATATAGGTCACGCCGAGCATAGCACCAAGCAAGCAGACCAAAATCCACCAAAGCACCCGTTGCCATTTTTTTTGAAACAGATGCTGATGCACCAGCACCCACAAAAAGGGAAGCCCCGTAAAAAAGACGGGATGATAGGCAAGGGCGGACGCAAAATCCAGCTGCAGCGCAGAAAGGTGTGCGCGCGTCATGCCGCAAAAGGGGCAGCAGATGCCAAAAATCAGATAGGTCGGACAGGCATGCCCGAATAAGAGCGAGAGGGCGGTCAGAATGGCGGTGATGCTGCCGACAAGCAGCACGTGCGTCAGCGTCAAGCGCACCCATTTTTGCGAGAAAAATCGTTTCATACGTGCCCTCCTTTTCTTTTGATATGCTCATTGTATCAAATCGCGTGCAGTTTGTCAAGTCGGGGATTTCCGGTTGACGCGCAAGGCAAAATATGGTATAATCAAGGCATGAAGAAAAGAGAGGTTTGATACATGGAAACACCGATCAAGCAAATTTCGGGGCTGAAGCCCGACACAATACGCACCTATAACGACGGCGTGGTGCGTATGATGAGCCTTGTGCTCAATATTGCGGCCGATTCGCTGGACGCGGGCACGGTGGACGAGATCGCGCGCGAATGCGGCGTCAGCCGCGCGTACGCTTATGCCGAGTGCCTGGCAGCCGTATGCGGCCTTGACAGCTCGGGGCGCGACCGCGATCTGTTCCGCCATTACTTCGTGCCCATGATCCATGAGCTCGACCCCGCGGATTTTGAGAACGACGCGTATTATCAGAATATCAAAATCAAGCCCGGTAAGAGCGGCAAGTGGGAATACAGACAGATGAGCCTTGCGCCTTGTGAAGCCTTTGTCTGCAACGATTTTTTGGTCACGCGCGACAATCGCATGATCCCGCAAATCGGCTTTTTCATGCGTGAATTCAAGTTTCCGGGCGTTTTGGAAAACGGCAGGGAATGGATGACGCTGATGCCCAACGAGACCGTGACCACCAAGCCCGCGCTGGATCGCGCGCACGGCCGCGTGCTGACCTTTGGGCTGGGGCTTGGCTACTTTGCGTACATGGCGGCGCGCAAGCCCGAGGTTGAGTCGGTTACCGTGGTGGATCTGAGCGCGGACGCAATTGCGCTGTTTGAGCAAAATCTGCTGCCGCAGATGGAGTGCCGCGAAAAGATCAGGGTCATCCATGCCGACGCGTTTGATTTTGCCGAAAAGCATTATCCCGCGGGCGAATTTGACTTTGTGTTTGCCGATATCTGGCACGACGTGTCGGACGGCAAGGATCTGTATCTGCGATTTAAATCCATGGAAAAGCTCGCGCCGGACATGGAATATACATATTGGCTGGAGAATTCCATCGCGTGCTATCTGGACGACGCGCTATGGCCTTAAAAAGTTTCCAAGAATTGCGCAATCTTATTGCAATTCCCTCGCGTCTATGGTATAATCAAAATGCAAATACCATAAACCGAGAACAGAAAGGGTGTTCAAAATGGCAAAGAGAGTAATTGATAAGTTTACGGCACTGGCAGGGGAAAACGTTGACCCCCGTACCAGAAGATATCTGGCTCCCAAGAGAGTTGTTTGGACGCAGGGTAACGTCACAGGCGCGGAGAATCTCTTGGAGGAAAAGAGCAATCAGATCACGCTGGTGGTCGGTCAGGATAACTGCACGCTGCGCAACGAGCCCGGCAAGCCCCACGCAGCGATTTTGGTGGACTTCGGCATTGAATTTGCAGGCTCTGCACGCTTCCACACCTGGATGACAAAAGGCCCCGGACACAACGGTGCTGTCCGAGTTGCAGTCCGCTTTGGTGAGAGTGTCATGGAGGCGCTGACGCCCCTTGGAGAGAAGAACACCACCAACGATCACGCGATCCGCGACAGCGTTTACAGCCTTGGTATGTATTCGGGCATCGAGACCAACGAGACCGGCTACCGTTTTTTGTACGTAGAGCTGTTGGATGAGGACGCGTTCATTACCTTCAAGGCCATTCAGGGCGTATTCCACTATATGGATCTCGAATATAAGGGCACGTTCAAGTGCTCGGACGAGCGTCTCAATCAGATCTGGGATACCGCTGCATATACTGCGCATCTGAACATGCAGGAATACTTGTGGGACGGTATCAAGCGTGACAGACTGGTCTGGATCGGTGACATGCACACCGAGGTCAAGACCATTCTGACCACCTTCGGCTATACCGATATCGTGCCCAGATCCTTGGACGTCGTTCGCGACGAGACTCCCGTGGGCACCTGGATGAACGGCATTTCGTCTTATTCCATGTGGTGGCTGATCATTCAGCACGACTGGTACAGAACCGTGGGCGACACGGTCTATCTGTCCCAGCAGAGAGAATACATTCACGATCTGATGAACGTGCTGGCCGATTGCGTGGACGAGGACGGCGTGGAGCACATGCCCGAGAACAGATTTATGGACTGGCCCAACAACGACAATCCCGGTGCGATCCATGCAGGTCTGCAGGGCCTTCTCAAGATCGCGCTTGACAAGGGCACCTCGCTGCTTTACACGCTGGGCGACGTGGCTTTGGCGGAAAAGTGCGCTATGGCGGCAGTACGCATGAGAAAGCACGTGCCGGATCCTTGCGGCTCCAAGCAGGCAGCAGCGCTGCTGGTACTGGCAGGCCTGGCTGATCCCAAGGAGACCAACGACACCATGATCGCTCCCGGTGGCGGACACGGCTATTCCACCTTCTTTGGCTACTATATCCTCAAGGCAAAGGCGCTGGCAGGCGATTTTGCAGGCGCACTGGACGATATCAAGCAATACTGGGGCGGTATGCTGGACATGGGTGCTACCACCTTCTGGGAGGATTTCCACCTTTCCTGGATGGAAAATGCAGGCAGAATTGACGAGATCGTGCCCGAGGGCAAGATCGACATTCACGGCGACTACGGCGCATACTGCTACGTCAAGTTCCGTCATTCGCTCTGCCACGGCTGGGCTTCCGGTCCTTGCCCCTATCTGTCCTCTTACGTCATGGGCGTTCGCTCCATCTCTCCCAATACCTACGAGATCAAGCCCGAGCTTGCATACCTCGATTGGGTAGAGGGCACGTACCCCACCCCCAAGGGCGAGATCTACATCAAGGTCACCAAGGATGCAGAGGGCAAGCAGGTTGTCGATATCCAGGCACCCAAGGGCATTTTCATTCTCAGATGAGTTAGTCAAGTACATAAAAAACTCGACAGAGTAATCTGTCGGGTTTTTTGTGTGAGGGATTTCATTTCGGTGCGAACGTAGGGGCGATTCACGAATCGACCGCGAATTTGGGTATGCGAAAGGGGCGGATATGAAATCCGCCCCAAGGCTGTTGGGGTATTGTGTGAGAAAATCGTTTTCGTTCTTTTTTTGTGCAAGTAGCCGCAAAAAAAGAACCAAAAAAACGGCGAGAAGGGGTTTCGCCTCTGCGGAGGCGACGAGGGCTTCGCGCCCTCGACCTGCGCCGCCTTTTGAAAAAGGCGGACGAAAACTTTCGTGAATGGGTTGTCC